>CAIYXH010000001.1 GCA_903930195.1 uncultured Actinomycetes bacterium
GAGAAGGCCCACCCCGACGTCTTCAACATCCTGCTCCAGATCCTGGAGGACGGGAAGCTGACCGACTCGCAGGGCCGGAAGGTCGACTTCCGCAACGTGATCGTGATCATGACCTCGAACATCGGGTCCACCTCCATCAGCAAGAACCAGGCCCTCGGCTTCAACCTGAGCGACGAGCAGGGGCTCTCCTACGACGAGATGAAGGCTCGCGTCATGGGCGACCTCAAGCGGTCGTTCCGGCCCGAGCTGCTCAACCGGATCGACGAGATGATCGTCTTCCCGAAGCTCTCGAAGCCGGAGATCCTGCAGATCGTCGATCTGATGCTCAACCGTCTGCGCGTGCAGATGGCCGAGCACGAGGTCACGATCGAGCTCTCGCCCGAGGCGAAGGACATGCTGGTCGAGAAGGGCTACGACCCGGCCATGGGCGCCCGGCCGCTGCGCCGCGCGATCCAGCGCCTGATCGAGGATCCGCTCGCGGACTACGTCCTCGGCCGCTCGCTCCTGCCCGGCTCGACGATCGTCGTGAAGCGCAAGAACGAGGAGGAGATCGATATCGAGGTCATCCCGCCTGTCGAGTCGCCTGCTCCCGCCGCCGTCGGCGTCACCTCGGATGCGTCCGAGAGGGACGAGCCCGCAGCAGACGACGCCGAATAGCGTCGAACGAGCTCGGAAGTACGCAAGGGGCGGCCGCAAGGCCGCCCCTTGTCGTTGTGCCTTCGGCGGGACAGGGCTTCAGCCCTGTCCCGCCTCGTGCTCTCAGCGGCGCCCGGTGTCGCGGTGCGCGGCCGGGATGACGTTGCTCATCGTCGCGAGCGCAGGCGTGCCGGAGACACCCGGGCCGAGCAGGCTCGCGAGCAGCGCCCGGAACGCGTCCGGCGCAACCGAGCCGGCCTCGTCGGTGCTCGACATGGGGCGCAGGCAGTTGTTCTTCGAGGGCCAGTAGGCCCATGCGAGGTTCGAGGCGAAGCGCTCGCAGCCGTAGGAGGAGTGTGGGAGCTGCATCGTCCCGTCGTAGCACCACGTCTGCGTCCCGAGCGCTGCGGCGAGCGTGACGCGGTCGTCGGGCGTGAGCAGCATGAAGTCGACCTGGTGGGCGTACTCGTGCTGCACGACGCCCCAGGAGAACTCGCCGGCATCGAGCAGGCCGGCGTCGAGGTAGATGTTCCCCGGTGTCGCTTCGCTCACGGCGGGTGCGCCGATGTGGATCGTCACGGTGACAGGGACGACGCTCCAGTTGAACGAGCTCGCGTCGAGCGCGTCGTGCACCTGCAGCCGCTCGTAGGCGTTCCCGCCCGCGAACACGTATGTACCGCCGGCCGCATGTGCGGCAGGCGCCCAGTCCGTTCCGCCGACGGCGAGGGCGAGGAGCAGGAACCAGAGGGCGGTGCGCATCGGGGGCCTTCCTGACGGAGTTGACTTGTGTCAAGAGGCTCTCCCCTGCGGGCGCCGGAGAAAACCACCCTTTTGGGGGAACTGTTGCCTGGGGCGACGCGAGATCCCTCGATCGAGGGAGGCCTGGCTCAGGTGTTCGTCGTCACGGCGTCCCACTCGGAGCCGGTGCAGAGCCAGGTGAACGCACGGTGGCGCTCCCAGGCGATCGAGGCGGCCTCGGCGAGCTGAGCGGGGTCGAGCCGGCGATAATCGCGCCCGTAGGCGGGGAAGTCGCCGCGCAGCGGCACGGGGAGCAGGCCCAGGCGGTGCCCCCGAACAGCGGTGGCTGCGACGAGCTGGTCGAATGACACCCACCGCTCGGGCAGCTGCACGTCGGGATCGGCGCGCACGGTGGTGGGGCCCGCCCGCCAGTGCCAGAGCCGGGCGATCTGCCGTGCCTGCTCGATCTGCGCGAGCGGCCGCAGCTCGGCGCCGACCGGCGAGA
>CAIYXH010000002.1 GCA_903930195.1 uncultured Actinomycetes bacterium
AGCCGAGCCTAGCGCGGGACATGCTCCTGATCTGTCACAAATCAGCTGCACATGAGTGAAATCTTCTCCACAGACGACGAGGACACGGGCGAGCCGGACGAGGAGCTCGACGGCGACGATCGTCAGCGCGGTGACGATCGCGGTGGCGGACGAGAAGAAGCCGAAGGCGATGCCGGAGTTCTGGACGCGGCGGAGGGTCAGCGGGCCGAGGACGTGCACCGTCTCGTAGAGCGACATGTGGGTGCGGACGACGTGCTTCGTCAGCTGGTCGCCGAAGATGGCGGCGCTGACGACGAGTGAGAGCCCCAACCACTGTCGGGAACCGGCTCCGAGGGAGCGCTCACCGGCGAGCACGGGGATGGCGGCATTCGGCGCCGAGCCGACGCGAATGTCCGGCTGGCCGTCCGGCATGCGGTTTAACTCCGGTCGGCGAGCTGCTGATCGTCGATGCAGAGCGTCGCCCAGGGCAGGGCGGCGAGCCTCTCGGCGCCGATCTCGCGTCCGCAGCGCTCACAGGTGCCGTAGGTGCCGGCTTCGATGCGGGCGAGCGCGCGGTCGATCTGCTCGATCTGGGCCTCGTCGCCTTCCTTGAGACCCTCGTCGAGCTCGCGATCCTCGAGCGTCGTGGCCGAATCGGCGGGATGGTTCCCCTCGCCGCCGTTGTCGTTCTCCGGCTCCTCCTCGGTGCCCTCTTCGGGCCGTCCGAGATAGGCGACTGCGGAGACGAGCCGACGGCGCTCCGCCTGGAGCGCGCTACGGGCTGCGTCGATGTCGACCGTGCTCACGGGGCCAGTGTACGCAGAGCCCGGCCCCCGCCGTCCGGGCTACTCGCCCCAGTCGAAGTCGCGTGCCTCGCCGCCGACGACCTTGCGCAGGAACGGAAGCGCCGCACCCTCGGACGTCGGCTCGTCGGCCTCGGGCGTCTCCGGCGCGACCGTCTCGGGCACCGCCCGCTCTGGCACGGGGAACTCGATCGGGGCGAACTCGCGTGTGTCGTCGTGGCGCAGCACGGGAGCCGGCATCGGCATCGGCTCGACAGGCTCGCTCGCGGCCTCCGTCGTGCGTGCAGGCACGTACGGCGGCGGCAGCTCAGGCGTCACGGCCGGTGCGGGCGCGCTCGCGGGCGCTGCGGCCGTGCCGCTGCCCTCGAGCATCCCCAGCGCAGCCCGCAGCAGCGCCTCGATCCGCCGGGTCTCGGCAAAGAGGCGCTCGCGCTCGCCGTGCGCGGTGCGCGTGATCGAGCGCGCCTCCTGGTGCGCTTCGGCGAGGACGACCTCGGCCTCGCGCTTCGCCTGCTCGCGCATGTCGGACGCGGCGTGCTCGGCCGCGACCAACGTGTGCGTCAGCGCCTGCTCGGTGCTCCTGAGCTGCGTGACCTGCGCCTCGAGCTCCTCGTTGCGGTCGGAAAGGTCGGCGCGCTCGCGCCAGACCTGCTCGAAGCTGTCGGCGACATCGTTGAGGATCCGCTCGACGTCGGCCTTCTTGTAGCCGAGCAGGCTCCGCCCGACTTCGACGTGACGGAGCTCGACAGGTGAGTAGGACATCTCGTCTCCTTTCAGTGGAGCCGGTCGAGCACGACCACGACGACTCGGTTGGCGATGATCAAGGCGAAGATCCCGACGGTCGGCGAGAAGTCCATTCCGCCGGTACGGAGCGGCAGAATCCGGCGCCAAAGGCTGAGGTACGGCTGGCACAGATCGCCCAGAAACCGCTGCAGCGGCATGAGCGAGTACGGCAGCCGGAACCACGACAGGGCGATGAACAGCACGATCGCGAGGATGTAGACCGTCACGAAGACGTTGACGAACAGCGCGACCTGTGAGACGGCGTCGAAGAGCATCGTGGCCCCCTTCGGGGCCGACGCGGCGTTTCCTACTGCGACAGCGGAATCAGGCCTGGTTGTAGAAGCCGCCGCGCTCGAGGAGCTGAGCGCGCTGCTCGGCGCTCACCTCGACGTCACGCGGGGTCAGCAGGAAGACCTTGTCGGCGACGC
>CAIYXH010000003.1 GCA_903930195.1 uncultured Actinomycetes bacterium
CGGCTGCTCCAGGATTTCAGCGACGACGAGCGCGCGGCGTACGTCGAGGCGAACGCCGCGGTGCTGCGCGAGCTGCTCCCGGCCGACCTGATCTTCACGAACCACGTCCTGCTCGGCGGGCCCGTCGGCGCGGCCACCGGGGCGCCGTTCCGGGTCAAGGCGCACGGCTCCGAGCTCGAGTACTCGATGCGCGGGCGGCCGTACCTGCAGGAGTGGGGCCGCGAGACGCTCGCGCAGGCCGAGGCGACCTACGTCGGCTCGCAGCACATCCGCGAGGTCGTGCGCGAGGTGACGGGTCACACCGACCGCGTGTTCGAGGTGCCGCCGGGCGTCGATCTCGACGACTTCACGCTCGAGGATCGCGAGACGGCTCTCGCCGGTCTGGTCGAGGCGGCACGCAACGATCCGCCGAACCCCGGCGACGCGAACGAGCGGCTCCCCGACGAGGGCAACGCGGACCGTTTCGCCGCGTTCCTCGCCGACGACCGTCCGACCGTCGTCTACTTCGGCAAGCTGATCCGCAACAAGGGCGTCCACCTTCTGCTCGTGGCGCTCGCCGCGCTCGACGCCCGTGCCGTGATCGTCGGCTTCGGCGACTACCGCGAGGAGCTCGAGCAGCTGGCGACTGAGCTCGGTCTCGACAACCGCACCCTCTTCACCGGGCCGCTCGAGCATCGGCACCTCGTGCACCTGCTCGCGTTCGCCCAGGTCTCGGTCGTCCCGTCGATCTTCCCCGAGGCGTTCGGGATGGTGGCCGCCGAGGCCGCTGCCGCCGGCTGCCCGCCGCTCGTCGCCCGCCACTCCGGCCTCGCCGAGATCGCCGCAGGGCTCGAGGAGGAGTACCCCGAGCGCATGCGCCACCTGGCCGCGTTCGAGAGCGACAACGTCGACGACCTCCGCGCGAAGCTCGCCGAGCTGCTCGCGCTCGCCCCCGACGACCGGGCCGAGCTCGAAGCCGCCGCGCGCCACACCGTCGCAGTGCGCTGGTCGTGGGCGTCGATCGCCGAGCGGCTGCTCGCCCCCGTCTAGGGACAGAGCTTTGGCCCTGTCCCGGCGTTAGACGCTCACAGCGTGCGCCGCGGCAAGCAGCGCTCCGAGCGCTGCGAGCCCGAGCAGTGTCGCCACCTGCCCGCGCCGCAGCACGAAGAGCGTGCCGAAGGCGAGTGCGAGCCCGACGTACTGCCACCACGGGCCGAGCGCGCGGGCGAGCGGGATGGCCGCGCCGAGGATCGCCCCGATCGCGGCCGGGCCCGCGCCGGCGAGGAACGCCTGCGCCCGCGGGCTCTCGCGCAGCGCTCCGAAGTGACGGCCGCCGACGAGGACGAAGAGGAACGACGGTGAGAACGCAACGGCCGTCGCCAGGAGGCCGCCGCCGATCCCGTGCGCCGCATAGCCGACCGCGGCAATCGTCAGTACGACTGGGCCGGGAGTGACCTGGCCGAGCGCGACGGCGTCGAGGAACTGCCGCGCCGTCATCCAGCCGTCGTGCACCGCCTCGCGCTGCATCAGCGGCACGATCACGAAGCCGCCGCCGTAGGAGAGCGCCCCGACCTTGAGGGCGAGCCAGGCGAGCGGGCCGATCCCCGCCGGCGCGACCGTGAGGGGGAAGAGGACGGCGAGGCCGTTGAACCCGCCTGCGAGCGCGGTCTCGACGAGGCCGCACGCGAGCAGCACGAGCACGAGCCAGGGGCCGATCGTCGCCGCCGCGACGGCCCCGAGCGCGGCGTAGGCGAACCAGCGCAGCTGCGAGCGGGCACGCGCTCGGCTCGAGGCGACGAGCGACAGGCCCGCTGCAACCGCCACGGCTGCGACACCGGCGCCTGCTCCCGCCGCGGCGCCGCGGACGACGAGTGGGGGCGAGCCGCCGAGGAAGAGGGCCGCCAGCGCCAAGATCAGGATCAGTCCGGGAACGATGAAGGCGAGCCCGCCGAGGATCGCCCCCACCAGGCCGCCGAGCCGCCACGCGCAGAAGATCGCGAGCTGCGTCGAGGCCGGGCCGGGGAGGAGGTTGCAGGCAGCGACCGCGTCCTCGAACTCCTCCGCCGAGAGCCAGCGGCGCTCGTCGACGCAGAGCTCGCGCAGGAGCGCGATATGGGTCGGCGGACCGCCGAAGCCGATGCAGCCCATGCGGGCCCATTCGCGGGCGATCGTCGCCAGTGACGGCGGCTGCGCATCGCTCACGGTCGCATCCAAGCACGGACGCCGGAGGGGCGGCGGTAACCTGCGCGCCGTGGGAGAGGAACAGCGCCTCACGCCAACCGAGCAGCTCGCGACCGCGCGGGCCGCGTTCGAGGACGGCACCGACTTCACGCTCGCCGTCGAAGAGGAGTTCGCGCTCCTCGATCCCGAGACGCTCGAGCTGACGAACCGCTTCGAGGACGTCCAGGCCGCGGGGCGCGGGACGGAGGTCGAGCCGCACCTCGTGGGCGAGCTGATCGCCTCCGAGGTCGAGGTGCGCACCGGCAAGTGCTCCGACTTCGGCGAGGCCGCGGCGGCCATGGCGGAGCGGCGGGCGCAGATCGTGGGCTGCGCGCGCGAAGCGGGTGTCCAGCTCGGCGCGACCGGCACCCATCCCTGGAGTAGCTGGAAGGACCAGCGGATCATCGACACGCCGCACTACCACCGCAACGACGAGATCCTCCGTTACGTCGTCTGGCGCAACAACAGCTTCGGCCTGCACGTCCACGTCGGCATCCGCGGCGGCGACCGCGCGATCGCCGTCTGCAACGCGATGCGCCGCTTCCTGCCCGAGCTGCTCGCGCTGTCGGCGAGCTCGCCGTTCGTCGAGGGTGTCGACTCCGGGCTCCACTCGGCGCGGACGCAGGTCTTCACGCGGATGTTCCCGCGCTGCGGGATCCCGGACACCTACGCGGGCTGGCAGGGCTTCGAGGACTACGTCGCGTTCCTCTATCGCACCGGCTCGATCACCGAGCACACGCAGCTCTGGTGGTCGGTGCGGCCGCATCTCGCCTATCCGACGGTCGAGATCCGGATCATGGACGCGCAGCCCGACCTCGCCGAGTCGCAGAGCCTCGCCGCGCTCGCCTACGCGCTCGCCGCCCGCGCCGCGCGCGCCCACGACGAGGGCGAGCCTGTTCCCGACGTCTCGCACCGTCTCCTCGAGGAGAACCTCTGGCGCGCGATCCGGCATGGGCTCGCCGGCGAGCTGATCGACTTCGAGGCGGGCGAGGTCATCTCGACGCGCAAGCGGCTCGAGGCGCTGCTCGAGTGGGTTGCGCCCGTCGCCGACGAGATCGGCGCCACGCCCTTCCTCGCGATCCCGTCGGCGAACGCCGCCGAGCGCCAGCAGGCGCGGCGCGCCGAGGGCGCTTCGCTCGAGGAGATCTACGCCGAACAGGTGAAGGCAGGTGAGCGGATTGGAGGATGAGGCGCTGGACGGGATGCCCTCGGCCGACGAGCTCGCCGCCGCGATCCGCTCGCTCGACGTCGGGCCGCTCCTGCTCTCGACGGTCTCGACGCTCGCGTCGGTTGCCTACGGGAAGCTCGAGGACTCCGATCTCGGCCAAGCGCGCACCGCGATCGACGCGATCGCCGCCCTGCTGCCCATCCTCGAGGGGCAGGTCGAGGAGGCATTCCTCAAGGATTTCGTGCAGGCGCTCGCCAATTTGCGTCTCGCATACGCCGAGACCGCCGGCCGCGCGCGGTAGCTCTTTCGTGCTCCGTTCGTAGCACCGTCTAGATTCCGTGCGTGTCACGGAGGCGCCGGCAGTCGCATGCTCTCGAGCGCGTCCTGGGAACGCCGGCACTTTTTGCCACCGCATACGGGAATGTCGGCTCGTCGATCTACTACGCGCTCGGCGTCACGGCGGCCATCGCGCTCGGCCTCACGCCGCTCGTCTTCATCGTCTCCGGGCTGATCTTCGCCTGCACGGCGGCGACCTACGCCGAGGGCACGGTGCTCTTCCCGGAGGCCGGCGGCTCCTCGAGCTTCGCCCGGCACGCCTTCAACGAGCTGATCTCGTTCGGGGCCGCCTGGGCCCAGATGCTCAACTACGTGATCACGGTCGCCATCTCGGCGTTCTTCGTGCCGCACTACCTCTCGATCTTCTGGGCGCCGCTGCAGACGGGGCCGTGGGACATCATCGGCGGGATCGTCGTGATCGTCGTGCTCGTCGGCGTGAACATCGTCGGCGTCCAGGAGGCGGCAGCGCTGAACGTGCTGCTCGCGGTGGTCGACTTCGCGACGCAGCTGCTGCTCGTCGTGCTCGGCTTCTTCCTGATCTTCAGCCCGCACGTGCTCAAGGCGAACATCCACTTCGGGCACGCCCCGAGCTGGGCCAACTTCGCGCTTGCGATTCCGGTGGCGATGATCGCCTACACCGGGATCGAGACCGTCTCGAACCTGGCCGAGGAGGCGCGCGAGCCGCGCCGGAGCATCCCGGCGTCGATCCGGCTCGTCGCGATCGCCGTCTTCGCGATCTACTTCACGCTGCCGCTCGTCGCGCTCTCGGCGCTGCCGGTGCATCTCGACGCGACGGGGCACTACGTCACCAAGCTCGGCCTGCCCCCGTCGAAGGGCGGTTTCGAGAACGATCCGGTGCTCGGGATCGTCGAGAACCTCAACCTGCACGGCGCGCTCCTCTCCGGCGCGAAGATCTACGTCGGCGTCCTCGCCGCGACGATCCTCTTCATCGCGACGAACGCGGGCGTGATCGGGGCGTCGCGGATCACCTATTCGATGGCGAGCTACCGCCAGCTGCCCGAGGTCTTCCGGCGGCTCCATCCGAAGTTCAAGACGCCCTGGCTCTCGCTGATCCTCTTCGCCGGCGTCTTCGCGATCATCTTCCTGATCCCGGGGAACGTGAACTTCATCGGCCGGATGTACGCGTTCGGCGCGATGCTCTCGTTCACGGTCGCGCATGTGTCGGTGATCCAGCTGCGGCGGAATCCGCCGCCGCAGGAGGTGCCGTACGAGGTACGGCCGAGCGTGAAGATCCGTGGCGTCAAGTGGCCGCTCTTCGCGATCTTCGGCGGCATCGGCACCGGGCTTGCCTGGCTCGTGGTCGTCGTCCAGGACGCGCCGACGCGGTACGCGGGCCTCGCGTGGCTCGCGGCGGGCTTCGTCTTCTACGTGCTCTACCGCCGCCGGCTCGGGATCCCGCTCAGCGAGACGGTGCATGCGCCGCTCCAGTTCGGGCCGGCGGTCGCGCTCGAGTATCGCTCGATCCTCGTCCCGGTCGTCGCGGGGCCGGCCGGTCAGGAGGCGATCGACATCGCCGCCCGCCTTGCCGCGGAGCGCCGCGCGATGATCGTGGCGCTGCGGATCATCGTGCTGCCGATGGACCGGGCGATGGACACGGAGCTCGCGGCCGAGGTCGAGCTCGCCGACAAGCTGCTCGACGACGCCCGCCTGATCGCGGAGGGCTACGGCGTCCGCACGATCGACCGCATGGTGCGCGCCCGCCACGCCGGTCGCGCGATCGTCGAGGAGGCCGAGCGCCGCCAGTCTGAGATCGTCGTCCTCGGCGCCCCCCGCGGCCGCCACCGCGAGATCTTCGGCAAGACCATCGACTACGTCCTCAAGAACGCCCCCTGCCGCGTCATGGTCGCCGCCGGAAAGCGCGCCGCCTGATGCGCTTCAAGCGTTGCCTGGCACCGGGACATGGCCCACCGGCGGCTGCTCCGAGCAGGGATGTTTCGCTTCCGTTGCAGATCCGTTACCAACGACTGGCACCGGGACGTGGCTGCCGGGGGCGGGGCTGAGATGAGGGGGTACGGGGGGTTCTCGCAGGGGCTCGCGGTGATCACGATTCTCTTGGGGGTGGCGATCCTCGTCTCGACGGCTGTGCATGGAGGCGGTGAGGTCGGCATCGTGATCGGCGTGTTGTTCCTCGCTCTCGGTGGCGGACGGCTCTTTCTGGCGAGGCGCACCTAGGCCATGGCCCGCAAGCTGCCCGGTCTCAAGCGGGAGCTGACGGCGACGTCGCTGTTCTCGGTCGCCTACGGCGAGATCGCCTCCTCGATCTACTTCGCGCTCGGGGTGATCGCCCTGCACGCGGTTGGGTTCACGCCGCTCGTGCTGCTCGGGACGGGCCTGCTCTTCCTGCTCGTCGCGCTCTCGTACGCGGAAGCGACCTCGGCGCTCCCCGAGACCGGCGGCGCGGCGACGTTCGTGCGCCGCAGCCTGAACGACCTCGCCGGCTTCATGACCGGCTGGGCGCTCTTCCTCGACTACCTGATCGTGATCGCCCTCTCGGCGCTCTTCATGCCGCACTACCTCGCGGCGGCGCTGCAGATCGACGCGCTCAACCGAAACCCGTGGGACGTCGTCGTCGCGGTCGCCTCGATCGTGATCGTCGCCGCGATCCGGCTCGTGAAGCGGCCGTCGCTCTACACCCTGGGCATCCTGATCCCGGCGCTCGACGTGCTCTCGCAGGTCGTGCTGATCGGCTTCGGTCTCGTGCTCGTCTTCTCGCCGCACGCGCTCACGCACGGCACCTCGCTCGGCCACACGCCGACCGTGCACTCGCTCCTCTTCGCGATCCCGCTCGCGATGCTCGCCTACACGGGCCTCGAGACCGTCGCGAACCTCGCCGAGGAAGCGCGCCGCCCGGGCGTCGATCTCCCGCGCTCGCTCTTCACCGCGATCGGCACCGTCGTCACCGCGTATGTCGCGATCTCCGTGGTCGCGCTCTCGGCGTTCCCCGGCCCGAACACGAAGCTCGGCACCGTCTATCTCCGGGCGCCGCTCGTCGGCGTCGCGGACCAGATCCGCAGCCAGGTGCCGACGCCCCTCGGCGACACGATCCGCTTCGTCGTCGGCGCGACCGGCGCCCTGATCCTGCTCGCGGCGGTGACGACGTCGATCTCGGGCTTCTCGCGCCTCGCGTACTCCCTCGGCGAGCACGGCCAGCTCCCGCGCGCCTTCGGCCGCCTGCATCGGCGGACGCTCGTCTCGCCGCAGGCGATCATCAGCGTCACCGTCATCTCGAGCGGGATCGTGATCGCCACCGCGTTCTTCCGCCGTGACGTCATCTTCCTCGCGAGCGTCTTCTCGTTCGGCGTGCTGCTCGCGTTCACGGCGGCGCAGCTCGCGGTGATCCGGCTGCGCTTCGTCGAGCCCGACCTGCCGCGCCCCTACCGCACACCGTTCAACGTGCGGATCCGCGGCGCCGACGTGCCGGTGCCGGCGATCCTCGGCTCGATCCTGACGTTCTCGATCTGGATCCTCGCGATGGTGACGCACCCCGGCGCGCGCTACGCCGGCCCCGCCTGGCTCGCGGTCGGCCTGGTGATCTACGTGGCCGTCCGCCGCTCCCACGGCGACGGCCTGACCCAGCGCGTCGTCGCCGCCGACGAGACGCGCTTCGACGTGCCGCACTTCCGCCGGATCCTCGTGCCGATGAAGCTCGGCGTGATCGGCGAGGAGATGTCCGCCACCGCGGTCAAGCTCGCCGCCGAGCACGGCGCCGCGATCGAGATGCTCTACGTGATCCGCGTGCCGCTCGAGCTCTCGGTCGACGCGCCGATGCTCGAAGAGGAGGAGGCCGGCCAGGAGGCGCTCAAGGAGGCCTGGGCCATCGGCCACGACTACGGGGTCGAGGTGACCGGCAGCACCGTCCGTGCGCGCGCGATCGGGCGTGCGATCGTCGACCACGCGCTCGAGACCGACGTCGACCTGATCGTCCTCGGCTCCTCGCCGCGCTGGCGCCGCCAGTCGCGTTTCTTCTCGCCGACGGTCGACTTCGTGCTTCGCCAGGCGCCGTGCGAGGTGTTGATCGTCGCGTTCCCGCAGCATGTCCTCGACGAGGAGATGGACGACGAGGAGTAGAAGAGGTCGGCGCGTCTCCGGACTCGGCTACGCTGACCTCAGATCAAGGTGGTTCCCTGAAAGTAATCGTCATCGGGTGCGGACGTGTTGGCAGCTCCGTCGCCCTTCAACTGCGGCAGGCCGGCTGGGACGTAGCCGTCGTCGACGAGCACGAAGACGCGTTCGGGCGACTAGGCGACGACTGGGCCGGGGAGTTCCGTGTCGGTCATGGCATGGATATCCCCCTGCTTCGCGACGCCGGGATCGAGGACGCCGACGCCGTTGTCGTGACGACCGATGGTGACAACTCGAACATCGTGATCGGCCAGATCGCCCAAAAGCAGTTCAAGGTTCCCTCGGTCGTCGTGCGCGTACTCGACCCGGCCCGGGCGGAGTTCTTCCGCACCCGCGGCCTCAACGTCGTCTGCCCGACCTCGAGCGCGATCGCCGGCCTCACCGACGCCGTCCTCTCCGTGGGAGCGACTGCCTGATGTACCTCCTGATTGCAGGCGGCGGCAAGGTCGGCTCCAACCTCGCCCGGACGCTGATCCGCTCCGGCCACGAGGTGACCCTGATCGAGCAGCGCCCGCCGACCTTCGAGAAGCTCGAGGCCGAGTTCGAGCACCAGGTGCACAAGGGCGACGCCACCGAGCTCTTCGTCCTCGAGCGCGCCGGGATCAAGCGGCCGCCGGACGTCGTCGTGGCAGTCACCGGTGACGACGAGGACAACCTCGTCATCTGCCAGCTCGCTCGCGACCTCTACGGCGTCGAGGCCGTGATCGCCCGGGTCAACGACCCGCGCAACCAGCAGTACTTCGACCTGCTCGGCATCTCCTCGACGGTCTCCGCGACCGCCTCGATCATGGGTCTGATCGAGCACGAGGTGCCGGAGCACGGGCTGATCCACCTGCTCGAGCTGCGCAAGGAGAACCTCGAGATCGTCGAGATCACCGTCGGTGAGAAGGCGGCCTGCCACGGCAAGCCGCTCCACCAGGTGCAGTTCCCGGTCGGTGCCCGCGTGATCTCCGTCGTCCGCGACGGCAAGGCCGAGACGCCGGACGATGCGATGCAGCTCGTCGCCGGCGACTCCGTGCTCGCGATCCTCGAGCCGGGCCAGGAAGACGAGCTCCGCCGCGCGCTCGTCCGCGAATAGCCAGAACCTGAACGGCTAACCCGAAGAGCCCAAAAAGGCTCTACCCTGGGTAGCGGTGCGCCGGATCGATCCACCACGTCTCGTCGCGGCCACGACCGCTGCAATTGCCCTCGTCGGGATCGTCTCCGTCCTGACCCCCGAGATGGCGAACCGCAGCGATCTCGTGCGCGGCGTGCTCCCGCAGAACTGGCTCGACTATGCGCGGACGCTGACGCTCGCCGTCAGCCTCGGCCTGCTCTGGCTCTCGCGCGGGCTCGCGCGGCGCAAGCGCCGCGCCTGGCAGCTCGCCGTCGTGCTCGTCATCGCCTCGACGCTGACGCACCTCGCGAAGGGGCTCGACTTCGAAGAGTCCGCCGGGTCGCTGCTCGTGCTCGCCTTCCTGCTGAAGACGCGCCGTGAGTTCGTCGCGCCGGGAGATCCGACCTCGGTCTGGCCGCTGCTGCAAGTAGCGATCGGCCTCTGCGTCGTCGGCCCGATCCTCTGGCTCCACGCCGACGGCATCACCGCCTCGAACGACCGTCTCGACGACACCGCCTCGCTGCTGATGGGCGCGCTCGCGATCCGTGGCTTCTTCCTCTGGCTGCGCCCGATCGCCGAACGTGCGCGCCATATCCCCGCCGACCGTCGCCGGGCCGAGCAGCTCGTGCAGGAGCACGGGAGCGACAGCCTCGCATACTTCTCGCTGCGCGGCGACAAGTCGCGGTTCTTCTCGGCGAGCGGCAGCTCGTTCCTTGCCTACCGCGTCGTCGCGGGGACGGCGATCATCGGCGGCGATCCGATCGGCGATCCCGCGGAGCGCGTCGACCTGCTGAAGGAGTTCCGCCGCGTGGCCCGCGCGAAGGCGTGGCGCGTCGCGGTCGCGGGCGCGAGCGCCGAGATGCTCGCCGACTACGCCGAGCTCGGCTTCAAGTCGATCTACCTGGGTGACGAGGCGTTCGTGAACCCGGAGACCTTCTCGCTCGAGGGCCGGCAGATCCGCAAGGTGCGCCAGTCGGTGAGCCGCCTCGCGAAGGCCGGCTACCGCGTCCAGCTGATGCGGCCGGACGAGGCTGACGAGGCGATGCGCGCCGAGCTGCGCTCGGTCTCCGAGGAGTGGCGGGGCAACTGGCCGGAGCGCGGCTTCGCGATGGCGATGGACGCGCTCTTCGTCTACTCGGACACGCTGCTCGCGGTCGCGACAGACGCAGACGGCCACGTCGGCGGCTTCATCCAGCTCGTCCCGGCGCCCGCCTGCGCGGGCTACTCGCTCGCGTCGATGCGCCGCCGCCGCGAGACGCCGAACGGCCTGATGGAGTTCCTGATCGTCGAGACGATCGACTGGGCGAAGGGGAACGGCGTTCGCGAGATCTCGCTCAACTTCTCGGTGTTCGCCGAGTACCTGCGCGCCGACTGCGGCCTGTTGCGGACGCTGCTCCTCAAGGGCGACCGGCTCTTCCAGCTCGAGCGGCTGCACAGCTTCAACCGCAAGTTCTTCCCCGAGTGGCGGCGCCGCTACTTCTGCTTCGAGCGCTGGACGGATCTCCCGCTCGCGGGCTTCGCCTACCTGCACGTCGAGTCGCTGCTCACGCCGCCCGGCCCCTGGGCGAAGCAGAGCACCGACCTCTCCGCCCGCTAGAGCTCGTCGAGCGAGCGCACGACGCGGGCGTCGGGCCCGAGCGTCGCGAGCAGGCGCTCGAGGGCGCCTGGCCCTGCTTCCAGCGCCTCGATCCGGCGTGCGGCCCCGAGGTGCGCGACGGCGATCTCGGCGAGCTCCTGCGGCGCGTCGGTGAAGACGCCGATCCTGACGCCGTCTGCCTGCAGGCGGCGCAGCGCCGCGGTTGCCGGCGCGCTCGTGCGGAGGTAGACGGGCGCGTGGTCGGAGGCGAAGCGCGTGAGCAGCACCCGCCAGTTCGGCAGCTCCTCGTCGAGCCGCTCCGGGTCGATCTGCGCGCGGCGCGAGACGTCGACGAGCCAGGCGTCGAACAGCGGCCTCGTGTCGCCGAGGACGCCGTCGAGCTCGATCGCGATCGCGGTCACGGCCTGAATCTAGAGATAGCTCGGCAACCGGTCTGCATTGAGCAGCCGCACCACGGAGTTGCCGTCGAGACAGTCGACGACGCTGATGCTCGCGGCTGCGACCGAGAGGCGGAAGAGCTCGGTCGGATCCATGCCGAGCGCGCGGGCGAGCTGCGTGCGGAGGACGCCGGCGTGCGCGACGACGAGGACGGTCTCGCCGGGATGGCGCTCGATGATCGCGTCGAGCGCGCGGTGGGCCCGCTCGGAGAGCTCCGCGTAGCTCTCGCCGCCCGGGAAGTGGAATCCGGCGGGGACGGTCGTCCAGAAGAAGAAGCCCGGGTGGCGCGCCTCGACCTCGTCCCAGGTGAGGCCTTCGAGCTCGCCGACGTCGATCTCGGCGAGGTCGTCGACGACGACCGGGTCGAGTGAGAGCCGCGCCGCGATCGGGCGGGACGTGTCGAGCGCCCGGCGGAGGGAGCTCGAGTAGATGGCAGCCGGCTCGAGGTGCGCCAACGTCTCGGCGAGCGCCGCGGTCTGCTCGACACCGTGGGGTGAGAGTCCGCAGTCGGTGCGGCCGTAACAGCGGTCGCGCACGGACGCGTCGGGCTCCGCGTGGCGGACGAGGACGATCCGCGTCGCGATCACGCGAAGAGGCCCGCCGCGACGACGAGGACGAGCGTCTCGGTCAGCTCGGCGCTCGCTCCGAGCGA
>CAIYXH010000004.1 GCA_903930195.1 uncultured Actinomycetes bacterium
ACAGCTTCCGCCCGTACACCTTCGTCGACGCCGTCCGCTTCATCGGCGACAACCCGGGCCTGCTCTTCCACAAAGCCGTCTCGCAGCTCGAGCTCGCGGGCGCGGGCCTCGGGCTCGCGTTGGCGGTGGCGATCCCGATCGGGATCGCGCTCGGCCACATCCACCGCGGATCGGGCATCGCGATCGGCGCCTCGATCGTCGGGCGCGCGCTGCCGAGCATCGCCCTGATCGCGATCTTCCTGACCGTGCTCGGGATCGGCTTCGTCAACAACATGGTGGCGCTCGCCGTCCTCGCGACCGGGCCGATCCTCACGAACGCCTACGACGCCGTCGACGGGGTCGATCGTGACGTTGTCGAAGCAGCGCGCGGCATGGGCATGTCGCGCGGCCAGCTCCTGCGCGGAATCGAGCTTCCCCTCGCCCTGCCGCGGCTCTTCACGGGCCTGCGGATCGCCGCCGTGACGGTGGTCGCGACAGCGCCGATCGCCGCAGTGGCCGGTGGCGGAGGGCTCGGCGACATCATCGTCAACCAGGCCGGCTACCGCCTCTCGGGGGTCGTCGGAGCCGCGTTTTGCGTGATGGGACTGTCGGCGGGAGTTTGGATCGTGCTTGCAGCGTTACAACGAGTGTTGACACCACGCGGGCTCCGCGTGGCTGACGCCCGCGTCGCGGGCACTACTGGAGAGGAGATGTTGTGATCAGGAAGCACAACCGCAGAGCCGCCAAGGCGGCATTCGCAATCTCGATCGGGGTCGCGATCGTCCTTGGTGGCTTTGCCGGCACCGCCCGGCCGGCCGTCAAGGCCACGCCGACGATCGTGATCGGCACGAAGAACTTCCCCGAGGAGTACATCCTCGGCCAGCTCTACAGCCAGGCCCTGGCCGCAAAGGGCTTCACCGTCTCGGACAAGGGGAGCTTCGGCTCGTCGGAGCTGATCCAGACCGCGATCAAGAGCGGGAAGATCAACTTCTACCCCGAGTACACCGGCGTGATCGTCCAGGACCTGTTCCACAAGGCCTCCTCGGGCGCGACCGCAGCCGCCACGTACAAGAACGCCAAGACGCTCGAGGCGAAGGACGGCTTCACCGTCCTCAACCCGACGCCGTTCTACGACACGGACGTCGTCGCCGTCACGAACGCCACGGCGAAGAAGTACGGCCTGAAGACGATCTCCGACCTGAAGAAGGTCGGCTCGTTCAAGTTCGGCGGCTTCCCGGAGTGCCAGACGCGCAACACGTGCTTCGTCGGGTACACGAAGTCCTACGGGATCACGAACGCGACGTTCACCTCCCTCGGCTCGATTTCGGCGTACGCCGCGCTCGACGCCGGCAAGGTGCTGGCCGCGGACGTCTTCTCGACGGATCCGCCGCTCGGCAAGGGCTCCAAGTACACGGTGCTGACCGACCCGAAGCACGTCACGGGCTTCCAGAACGTGGCACCGGTCGTGACGACGTCGGTCGCGAAGGCCGCGGGGGCGCCGTTCACGAAGGTCGTGAACGAGGTCTCGGCGAAGCTGACGCTGCCCGCGATCCTCGCGATGAACAAGGCAGTGGAGGTCGACAACCAGACCCCGAAGGCCGTCGCCGCGGCCTTCCTCAAGGCGAACGGCCTCAGCTAGCCATGAAGGTCGTCGTGATCGGTGGAGGGTCGACCGGCGAGCACTTCGTCGGCGCCCTCCGCCGGCTCGACGCCTCGGCCGAGCTCACCGTCGTCGAGCGGCGCCTCGTCGGCGGCGAGTGCTCCTACTGGGCGTGCATGCCGACGAAGACCGCGCTGCGCGCGCCCGAGGTGCTCGCGTCGATCGGCCGCACGCCGGGCCTGAGCGGTGGCAAGCTCGATCCCACCGCGGTCTTCGCGTGGCGGGACACCGTCGCCGAGCGTGACGACACCTCGCAGGTCGAGTGGCTCGCGTCCCAGGACTGCGCGCTCGTGCGCGGCGAGGCCGTCGCCGTCGCGCCCGGCGTCGTGCGCGTCGACGGCACCGACGTTCCCTACGACCGGCTCGTGATCGCGACGGGCTCCTCCCCGGCGATCCCGCCGATCCCGGGACTCACAGAGGTCGACTACTGGACGAACGTCGAGGCGACCGAGACGACGGAGGTGCCGGCCAGGCTGCTCGTGCTCGGCGCCGGGCCCGTCGGCTGCGAACTGGCGCAGTTCTTTGCCCGGCTCGGCTCCAGGGTGACGCTCCTGCAGGCCGCCGGCCG
>CAIYXH010000005.1 GCA_903930195.1 uncultured Actinomycetes bacterium
GAGCGGACGCAGCCTCGGCACACGCGGTGTGAGCGCTGCCGCGACGGCACCGACACCCGAGAGGGCCGCAGCCACCGTCATCACATGCCCGAAGCGGGTCCCGCCGACGCCGGCGGCGTGGAGGAGCGCGTCGCTCCCCACGAAGGCGAGCAGGAACCCGACGAACAGCAGGTCGCTCGCCCGCCGCTGCTCGCGCGAGGTCGGGCCGAGCCCGCGGAGGACGGTGGCGGTGAAGACCGCGATCCCGCCTGCCCCGAGTGCACCGAGGAAGAACAGCGTCCGCAGCAGATCGCGCTCCCAGGCGACGACGCCCCGCACGGTGAGCGCCGCGGTGGGTGAGGCGACGCCCGAGCCGACCGCGAACGCGATCAGGCCCTCCTCCTCGTGGCCGTCCTCGGAGATGACGCTCCAGCGCACGGTGTAGTCGCCCGAGCCGAGCTTCGCTGCGAGCGGGATCACGAGCGTTGTCCCACCCGCCACCGTCGCCGTCCCGCCGAGCACGCTCGTGCCGTCGTTGCGGATCGCGGCGGTACGCGGGCCCGGCTGCACGGGACTGTCGAAGTGCACCGTCGCCTCGGCGGGCGCCTGGCCGAGCGCCGCGCCGTTCTGGGGTGTCGTCGCCAGCGGGATCGCGTGTGCCCAGGCGGCCGGAGCGAGGACAAGTGCCGCCACCGCGACAAGGACGAGGCGCCTGGTCACGACACAGGCGAGGGTAGCGCCGGGGAGCCGGTGGTAGCCTGGTTCGCCCGATGCCGACCTACGAGTACAAGTGCCCGAACGGCCACCTCTTCGAGAACTTCCACGGCATGACCGAGGACGGTCCGCAGGTCTGCGAGGTCTGTGGCGCGGCGCCGCTCGAGAAGGTGCTCTTCCCGGTCGCCGTGCACTACAAGGGCTCCGGCTTCTACTCGACCGACTACGGCCGCGGCGGACGCAAGCCCAGCGGCTCGTCCGAGGGTGGCTCCGGCAGTGGCGAGTCGTCCGGGTCGAGCTCCGGTGGCGATTCGTCGAGCTCCGGCTCGTCCGAGTCGAAGCCGTCGTCGGACTCGAAGCCGTCCGGCTCGTCCAGCTCCGACTAGCGCGTCAGCGGGTCAACTCGTCGCGCTGAGCGTGTGCCCGCGGGCGCAGCCGGGGCCGAACGTCGACGTCGGCAGCTGCGGGGCCGACTGGCCGTTCCACATCAGGAGCGCGCTGCGGTTGTCCTCCGACGGGAGGATCACCGAGGAGCTGCCGACGCTCGTCGCGTCGCCGCCGAGGCGGCAGTAGAGATCCTGCGACGCCGACGAGCGGAACTTCACCCAGCCGAGCTGCAGCAGCTGCGTCGCGGAAAGGTCGGTCGCGAGCGGGCTGATCAGCGAGGCGCCTTCGAAGGGCAGCTTCAGGAGCGTCGTGACCGACGTCAGCTTCGCGAGCGCCGCCTGGGCGACGGCCTGCTGGCGGGAGGAGCGGAAGAGGTCGGTCGACTCGGCCGGGTTCAGCAGGTTCTCGCGGATTCGCGAGTAGATCAGCGCCTGGTGCCCGTCCATGTGCTGCGGCCCCTTGCGGAAGCGCCAGCCCTGCCACTGCTCGCAGCGCGCGTTCGTCGAGTAGGGGCAGTCGAAGCGGTTCGACTGCACGGCGTCCGGGACGTTGACGGTGATTCCGCCCTCGGCATCGATCAGCTTCTCGAATTGCGAGAAGTCGACGACGACGACGTGCTGGATCGGGATGCCGGTGAACGACTCGATCGTCTTGATCGCGAGCTTGGCGCCGCCGACCTGGAACGCGGCGTTGATCTTCGTGCTGCCGACTCCCGGGATCGAGACGTAGAGATCGCGCGGGATCGAGAGGTAGGCGAAGCGGTGATGCGCCGGGTCGCTGCGGACGACGATGATGGAGTCGGAGTGACGGTCGGCCTCGCGTCCGTTCGTGTCCGACGAGTCGGTGCCGAGCACGAGGATCGTCGTCGGATGCGAGAGGAGCAGGCCGCTGCTCGGCTTCAGCGTCTTCGCGACTCCGGCTCCGAGGCGGTCGTTGGCGGAGCTCACCCCGCTGCGGAACGAGAAGAATCCGGCCACGCCCCAGGCGACGACGAGCACGATCAGGCCGACGGCTGCGAGAAGCGAGATCGTCGTCCAGCGCACGCGTCCCGGCGTCTTCCGGCGGAAGAGCTTCGGCAGGCCGAGCTTGCGGCGGCGAGGCTCGCGCGGCCCCCGGTCGCGGCGAGCGCGGGCGGTCGTGGCGGACGCGTCATGAACCTGTCCCTTCGTCCGTCCACCCCGGTAGACGCGATAGGGCTTCTCCTCCGGCGGCATCCGGCGAAGTAGGGTAGCGGCAGACCGTGAGCGGTAGGTGTGTCATCGGAGTAGACCTCGGCGGGACAAAGATCCTCGCCGGGCTGGTCGACGCGGACGGAGCCATCCAGAAGACGGCCGAGCATCCGACCCCGACCGATTCGCAGGACGCGCTGCTCGACGCGCTCGTCCGCGTGGTGGGCGAGCTGCGGACGCCGGACGTCGAGGCCGTCGGCTTCGGGATCCCCGCCCGGATCGACCGGCGCACGGGGATCGCCTTCGGCGCGGTGAACGTCCCGATCCAGGAGGTGCCGTTCCGCAAGGTGCTCGAAGAGCGGCTGGGTCTGCCGGTCGGAGCCGAGAACGACGCCGGTGCAGCCGCCCTCGCGGAGTTCGTCCACGGTGCGGGACGGGGCGCTGCGGATCTCGTCCTGCTGACGCTCGGAACCGGTGTCGGCGGAGGGATCGTGCTCGACGGTCGTCTCTACCACGGCTGGGCCGAGCTCGGCCACATGGTGATCGTCGAGGGCGGTGAGCCGTGCCAGGGCTCCTGCCACGGGCACGGCCACGTCGAGTCGTACTGCTCCGGGCCCGCAGCCGATCGCCTTGCGGCGCGCGTGCTCGGCGAGGGCAGGACCTCGTTCGACCTGGTCGAGCAGAAGCACCCGGCGCTCGACGAACTCGGGCGCCACCTCGGTGCCGCGATCGGGTCGATCGTCAACATCTTCGACCCCGAGATCGTCGTCGTCGGTGGAGGCTTCGGGATCGCAGCCGGCGAGCTGCTGCTCGGGCCCGCGCGCGAGATGATCCGCCGCGAGGCGCTCGATCCGGGCGGCGAGCGGGTTCGCGTCGCGCTCGCCGAGCTGGGTGCGTCGGCCGGGCTGATCGGTGCGGGGCTCGTCGCGTTCGACGTGCTCGGGTAGGGCAGGGACGTGCCGCTCGCGGTCTGCGCGACGCCGATCGGAAACCTCGAGGACGTGACGCTGCGGGTGCTCGCCGAGCTGCGTGCCGCCGACATCGTCCTCGCCGAGGACACCCGCCACACCTGCGGGCTGCTCGCGCGCTACGAGATCGACGTGCCGCTCGTCTCCTACCACGAGCACAACGAGGCGGCCCGGACGGCCGAGCTCCTGCCGCGGCTCGTCGAGGGTGCCCGGGTCGCGCTCGTCTCCGACGCGGGCCTGCCGGGCGTGTCCGATCCGGGCGGGTGGATCGTCGCCGCAGCGATCGCGGCCGGGGTGCCGGTGACGGTGCTGCCCGGCCCGTCGGCCGTGCAGACGGCGCTTGTCCTGAGCGGGTTTGCGAGCGACCGGTACGCATTCGTCGGCTTCCTGCCGCGACGGTCAGCCGAGCTCCAGCACCTCTGGGAGGAGCTCCGCGGGTGGAGTGGGGCGGTGGTCGCGTTCGACTCGCCGAACCGCGTGGGCGCGACGCTGCGCTCGCTGGCGGCGGCGGGCACGGGCCGGCGTGTCGCCGTCTGCCGCGAACTGACCAAGCGTTTCGAGGAGGTCGTGCGCGGCGATCCGGCAGAGGTCGCGGCCGGATTTGCCGAGGCGCCGCGCGGAGAGATCACGCTGGTGCTGAGCCCGGGGCCCGCGGAGGTGGCGGAGCTCGATCTCGGGCCTGCCCTTGCTGCCGTCGCCGCGCTGCTCGCCGCCGGGACGCCGCGGCGTGCGGCTGTCGACGTCGTGGCGGGGCTCACCGGCGTTGCCAGGAAGGCGCTCTACGACGCCTCTCTGTGACGGTTTCGCTACGAAACTGTAACCAGTATTGACAACGAGGAGCACCGCGCCCTACGGTGGGCGAACAGACGTTCCCCACCCAGACTCCATCGAGCCGGGCACCGGCTCGACCACCGAAGCGAGGCCCTCATGCGTCGACTCCTGCTCGCGGCAATTGCCGCACTCATCCTCTGTCCCGCCGCTGCCGCCTGGACGTGGCCCGCAGCCGGCCCGGTGCTCCAGCCGTTCGTCTTCGACCCCGATCACCCCTACGCCGGCGGGCAGCACCGCGGCCTCGACATCGGTGGTGACGCGGGCGATCCCGTCCTGGCCCCTGCTGCCGGAACGGTCAGCTTCGCAGCGTCCGTTCCGGACAGCGGCAGATCGGTCACGATCGATACGCCCGACGGCTACTCGGTCACCCTGACCCACCTCGGAGCGATCGCCGTGGCGCGGGGCGCGACGGTCGCCGAGGGCGACGCGGTCGGTTCGATCGGCGCCGCGATCGACGGCGAGGTACCGCAGCCCTCTATCCACCTCGGGATTCGCCGCAGCGCCGATGCGCAGGGCTACATCGACCCCGCCGCGCTGCTTCCGGCACGCATCTCACCGCCGGCGCCGCCGGCACCGGCGGTGACAGCGCCCGGACCGGATCCGGCAGTCGCACCGGTCTCCACGCCGGCGCCGACGGTCGCGCCGACGACAGCTGCACCGTCGACGGCCGACGTCACGCAGCCGGCCCCGTCGGCAACGACGCCGACCCCGCCGGCTTCGGCTGCGACGCCGACGCCGGCGACGGATGTCCCTCCTGCGCAGGCGCCGGCTGTGACCCCGGCGGTTGGTGCCGAGACGCCTGCTCCCTCGATTCCGGACGTCGCTCCTGCGCGCGCTCTGCGGGTTCCTGCCGTCGAGACACCGCGCCGGATCGCCGTGCCGCAACGGCTCGGTGGCATCGTCCAGCTCGGCCTGCAGGTCGCGGCGCCGGTGAGCTCGGGAGCTCCCTCGACGCAGACTGCGACAATGGCGCCGCAGGTGACGCCGCGCATGCGTCCGACCCCAACAGCTGCGGCACTCCCGCTGCTCTCGGGGCAGATCGAGGCCCTCCGGATGCATGTACCGGGCTGGACCCGGACTCGCACCGCTCCTGCCTCCGGCGTGGGCGGAGGCGCCCTCGGCTGGCTGCTCGGAGCCGTGCTGGCGGCGGCCGTGCTCGTCGCCGGCGTGGGCGCGACCGTCGCGCGGGGACGCCGCAGCCCCGCTCGTATGATGGCTGCAGATGCGCCCCTTCTACTTGACGACACCGATCTACTACGTGAACTCGACCCCGCATATCGGGCACGCGTACACGACCATCGCCGCCGACATCCTCGTTCGGCACCGGCGGCAGCGCGGGGAGGAGACGTTCTTTCTCACGGGGGTCGACGAGCACGCCACGAAGGTGTTCCGGGTCGCGGAAGAGCTGGGGCTCGGGCCGCAGGAGTACGTGGATCAGATCGCGGGAGCCTGGCGGGAGCTGCCGGCACGGCTGAACGCGCAGCCTGACTTCTTCATCCGTACGAGCGACGAAGGCCACAAGGCCTTCGTTCGCACGTTCCTGCAGCAGATCTACGACAACGGCGACGTCTACGAGGACGTCTACGCCGGCCTCTACTGCGTCGGCTGCGAGGAGTTCAAGGCCGAATCCGACCTGATCGACGGCAAGTGCCCGATCCACGAGACGGTGCCCGAGACGATCGAGGAGCGGAACTACTTCTTCCGCCTCTCGGCCTACCAGGACAAGCTGCTCGCGCTCTACGACGAGCGCCCCGACTTCGTCCTGCCGGGCTTCCGCTTCAACGAGGCGCGCAGCTTCATCGCCGGCGGGCTTCAGGACTTCTCGATCAGCCGGGCCGGGCAGTCGTGGGGGATCCCGCTCCCGTGGGACGAGAGCCAGGTCGCCTACGTGTGGGCCGACGCGCTGATCAACTACCTGAGCGCGCTCACCTACGCGCGTCCGGGTGAGGATCTCCGCCCGGTCTTCTGGCCCGCGGCGCACCACATGATGGCGAAGGACATCCTCCGCTTCCACTGCATCTACTGGCCCGCGATGCTGCTCTCGGCTGGCTACGAGGTGCCGCAGCAGGTGTTCGTCCACGGCTTCCTGC
>CAIYXH010000006.1 GCA_903930195.1 uncultured Actinomycetes bacterium
CGGTGACGAGCGGGCGGCCGCGCGCGATCTCCTCGCCGACGATCCGCCAGACCCGCCGGATGAACTTCGACTGGCCCTCGACGCCCGAGTCCTGCCACTCCTTGTCCTGGTCGGCCGGCCCCATGAACAGGATGTAGAGCCGCAGCGCGTCCGCACCGAAGCGCTCGATGAACTCGTCGGGCGAGACGACGTTGCCTTTCGACTTCGACATCTTCGCGCCGTAGCGGTAGATCATCCCCTGGTTGAAGAGCCGCGCGAACGGCTCCTTGAAGCCGACGATCCCGAGGTCGTACAGCGCCTTCGTGAAGAAGCGCGCGTACATCAGGTGCAGGATCGCGTGCTCGATCCCGCCGATGTACTGGTTGACCGGCAGCCAGTAGTCGACGATCTCGCGGCCGAACGGCGCCGTGTCGTTCTGCGGGTCGGTGTAGCGCAGGAAGTACCAGGACGAGTCGACGAAGGTGTCCATCGTGTCGGTCTCGCGCCTGGCCGGGCCGCCACACGACGGGCAGGTCGTCGCGACCCAGTCCTCGGCGGCGGCGAGCGGCGAGCGGCCCTGCGGCATGTAGTCCTCGACCTCCGGCAGCAGCACCGGCAGCTCCGACTCCGGCACCGGGACGGCGCCGCAGGCCTCGCAGTGGACGATCGGGATCGGGCAGCCCCAGTAGCGTTGGCGCGAGAGCAGCCAGTCGCGGAGGCGGTAGTTGATCGTCTGCTTGCCGCGGCCCTGCTCGGCGAGCCAGGCGACGACCGCGCCCTTCGCCTCGGCCGGGGTCATGCCGGTGAACTGCTCGGAGTTGACGAGCACCTCGGCGCCGCCGTGCGAGACGAACGCTGCGCTCTCGTCGACCTCGTCGCCGGAGGCGGGTGCGACGACGTGGACGATCGGCAGCTCGAACTTCTGGGCGAAGGCGAAGTCGCGCTCGTCGTGGGCCGGGACGGCCATGACGGCGCCGGTGCCGTAGTCCATCAGCACGTAGTCGGCGATCCAGATCGGGATGCGCGCGCCATTGACGGGATTCGTCGCGTAGAAGCCGGTGAAGACGCCGGTCTTGTCCTCGTTCGCGGCGCGCTCCTCGGTCTTCTTCCCGGCCGTGTGACGCGCGTAGGCGCGCAGCTCCTCGCCCCGGTCGGAGCGCTCGGCGAACCGCTCGACGAGCGGATGCTCCGGCGCGAGCACGAAGAACGTCGCCCCGAAGAGCGTGTCGGGGCGCGTCGTGAAGACGGGGACGTCCTCGTCGAGCTCGTCGATCCGGAACAACACCTCCCCGCCCTCGGAGCGGCCGATCCAGTTGCGCTGCATCGTCAGCACGCGCTCGGGCCACGACTCCAGCAGCGCCATGTCGTCGAGCAGCCGGTCGGCGTAGTCGGTGATCTTGAACATCCACTGCTCGAGGTTCTTCGACTCGACCTCGCTGCCGCAGCGCTCGCAGCGGCCGTCGATCACCTGCGCGTTCGCGAGCACGGTCTGATCCTTCGGGCACCACTTGACCGGCGCGTTCTTGCGGTAGGCGAGGCCCGCCTCGAACAGCTTCAGGAAGAGCCACTGCGTCCAGCGGTAGTACTCGGGCTCGTGCGTCGAGACCTCGCGCGACCAGTCGATCGACCAGCCCATCCGCTTGATCTGGCGGCGGATCGAGTCGATGTTGCGCTCGGTCACCTGCCGCGGATGGCCGCCCTCGCGGATGGCGGCGTTCTCGGCCGGCAGGCCGAACGCGTCGTAGCCCATCGGCCGCAGCACGGAGAAGCCGCTGCGGCGCCGGACGTGCGAGACGACGTCGCCGAGCGTGTAGTTGAGGACATGCCCCATGTGGAGCTCACCCGAGGGGTACGGGAGCATCTCGAGCACGTAGGCCTTCGGCGCGACGTCACCGGCCGGATCGGCCGGGTTCGGGGTCACGAAGGCACCGACCTCATCCCAGGTCTGCTGCCACTTGCGCTCGATTGCCTGCGGGTCGTACGTCTCCACGGTTCTCCTCTGGCCCAGAGACAGAAAAGCCTCTCGCTGTGAGAGGCCGGGCACTCCGATTCTAGCCGCGCTCTAGCGCAGGACGAC
Organism: uncultured Actinomycetes bacterium; assembly: GCA_903930195.1. Taxonomy (GTDB): domain Bacteria; phylum Actinomycetota; class Thermoleophilia; order Gaiellales; family Gaiellaceae; genus PALSA-600. The sequence continues at coordinate 2,057 of CAIYXH010000006.1, forward strand.
AGTGCGCTCGTAGCGGCGGACGGCAGCCTCGTCGAGGGTGTAGACGAGCGGCTGGGCGACGAGCGAGCCCTCCAGCCGGGTGGCGAGCACCTTGACGAGGTACTGCTCGACGAGCCACTCCATCGTGGGCGGGACGTCGGCGCGGATGCGGACGAGGCTGACGGTGGGGCTCACCTCGCGCTGCTCGACGATCTCGGGCCGCCGCAGGAAGCGCGCCGAGCCGACCGGCGCAACCGCGATCAGATCCTCGAGCGCCTGCTCGGCGGCCGCCGGGTCGTGCGTGAGCAGGTCGATCGTGTAGCGGCGGAAGCGCTTGACGGCCCGCCGGACGGCGGTGATCTGGCCGTTCGGGATGATGTAGCGGTCGCCGTTCAGGTTGCGGAGGATCGTCGTCCGCAGGCCGATCTCCTCGACCACGCCCGAGAGCGACATCGGCTCGAGCGTGATGAAGTCGCCGACGCCGTACTGATTCTCGAGGAGGATGAAGACGCCGGCGATCACGTCCTGCAGGAAGCGCTGTGCGCCGAAAGCCAGGATCGCCACGAGGAGGCCGGCGCCGGCCGCGGCGGTGACGACGCTGCGCAGCAGGAAGCCGAGCAGCACGAAGAGCGTGACCGCGAAGACGAAGTAGCGCACCATGCTCGTCACGAGGCCGAGCGCCGTCTCGCGACGGCGGGCGCGGATCAGGTCGCCGGTGCCCTCGATCGGCGCCTTGCCCCAGCGGTGGAGCAGGCGCTGCAGCAGCGCGAGCACGCCGAACGCGACGACGAGGATCACGGCGATCACGACGAGCTGCCACGCCCAGTGCGGGAGCGTCGAGCGGTGGAGGGAGATTCCCCACAGCGTCACGCCGAGCATGTGTGTGCTCACCCCCATCAGCTGGAGTTTTCCAAACCGAGAACTGGTGCCGCGGAAACCGGGCCGTCTCGCGGCCCGTGCAGACATGTCTTTTGGCGGGTGACCTTGTTCAGGGTGCCCCGGACCGCCGCCACCTGCGAGCAATCCTAATTCGATTTCCGTGACGTGTCTGTGACGCGACCGTGACGAAAGTGCGACTCCTCGGCCACAGGCAGAATCGAGCTGTGCTCCACGACCTCTTCCCCGATACCGTCGCGACCGACGGGGCGATGCTGACGCTCGGCGGCGTGTCCGCGGCGGAGCTCGTCGCGGAGTTCGGCTCGCCGCTCGTCGTGATGGACGAGGCGACGGTGCGGGCATCGGCGCGCGCCTACCGCGAGACGGCGCCGGAGGCGCTGATCGCGTTCGGGACGAAGGCGTTCCCGAATGTCGCGATCCTCCGGATCCTGGCCGAGGAGGGCATCGGCGCCGACGTCTCGACCCTCGGCGAGCTGCGCTTCGCGCTCGCGGCGGGGATCGACGACGGCGCCCGGCTCGTCGTCCACGGAAACAACAAGTCCGACGCCGAGCTCGCCGCCGCCGCGGAGCATCGGTCGCTGCTCGTCGCGGACTCGCTCGAGGAGCTCGACCGCGCCCGCGCCGCAGGCGTCGAGCGGATGCTCGTGCGCTTCACGCCGGGGATCGAGGCGGACACGCACGAGGCGATCCGCACCGCGCACCACGGCTCGAAGTTCGGCCTGCCGCCCCACGACACGCTCGAGGCGCTGCGCCGCGCGCCGGAGCTCGAGGGGCTGCACGTGCACATCGGCTCACAGCTCCTGACGCCCGGGGACGCAAAGACCGCAGTCGACTGGATCGCGACGTTCGCCGCGAAGGCCCGCGCGGAGACCGGCTGGACGTGGCGGACGCTCGACCTCGGCGGCGGACTCGGCGTCCCGACGAACGAGGACGAATCGGCGCTCCCGATCCGGGACTACGTCGGGATCGTCCTCGAGGAGCTCGAGCGGGCGTGTGCGCTCCACCGCCTCGAGCTGCCGTCGCTCGTCTTCGAGCCGGGCCGCTCGCTCGTCGCCCGTGCAGGCGTCACGCTCTACACCGTCGGCTCCGTGAAGCAGGTCGCGTCGTCGACCACCTACGTCGCGGTCGACGGAGGCATGTCGGACAACCCCCGCCCCGCCCTCTACGGCGCCCGGTACGCCGCGCTTCTCGCGAACCGCGCCGACGAGGAGCCGACCGAGGTCTACGCCGTCGCCGGCAAGCACTGCGAGTCGGGCGACGTGCTGATCGACCGCGTCACCCTCCCCGCCGGCCCGCGCCGCGGCGATCTGCTTGCCGTGCCCTCGACGGGGGCGTACACGCTCGGGATGAGCTCGAACTACAACGTCACCCCCGCTCCGGCGGCGGTGCTCGTCGGCGGCGGCAGCGCCCGGCTGATCCGCCGGCGGCAGACGCTCGACGACCTGCTCGCGCTCGAGGCCTAGAGGCTTAGAGCCGGCAGCTCGTCGCGTTGCGCGGGTGCGGCGCGACGGCGAGCAGCCAGAAGTCGCCGAGCTTCTGGATCGTCCAGCCCGCCGAGGAGAGCGTGTCGGCCGAGGCCTGATCCACCCAGGTGCCGACGACGACGTAGTCGAGGTCGTGCGCATAGGCGGAGGTGACGGGGTCACCAGGAGGCAGGTAGATCACCTTGTGCTGGAAGTTCGAGCCGTAGAGGAGGTACGACGGCTCGTTCGGCCCGACGATCGCGCCGACGCAGGCGTGCGGCGGGGTCAGCTGCTGGAAGGCGGCCAGCGCATCGCCGACGTAGCCGTCGGAGTTCGCATTCATCGCCTCGACCTGGCTGTAGCTCCAGGGACGGCCGTGATCGGTCGAGAGCTGCTTCGGCTGGTCGTGCGTCAGCGTGAGCACGATCGCGAGCCCGGCGACGACCACGTACGCGGCAGTCACTCCACGGCTGCGGAAGAGGCGTGCGAGGAGTGGCGCGGTCACGACGGCGGGGATCAGGAAGAAGCGGATCAGGAACGGCACCCACACCGACTCGGCCGAGATCAGCACGAGGAAGACGGGGAGCGCCGACGCGAGCACGACCTGGCGCCGGTCGGCTCGCTGCCGCACCGCCAGCACGACGGCCCAGCCTGCCGCGCCGAGGAGCGCGACGATCCCCACCGGCCCGAACGCGGAGTAGTCCTCGTTCGCGATCTTCGTGTACGTCATGTTCAGGTTCTCCTCGAGCGGCGGCAGCAGGCCACTCTCGCCGCGGATCGGGAAACCCCATCCGCGGGCAATCGTCGCCCAGAGGAGCGCGCCGCCGATCACCACGAGCGGCGCGAAGAACGGCAGCGCGGTCTCGACCGCCTCGCCGAGCCTCTGCCTGAGCGGCTCACGGCGCCGCACGCCGACAACCGCGACCGCGGCGACGAAGCCCGCGAGCTCGAGCCAGTGGATCGTGCCGTTGGAGAGCACGGAGAGATCCATCAGCCCGTAGAGGAGATAGAAGCCGTTCGCGACGCTCCGTGGATACGACGGCGAGCCGCGATCCTGGACGCCCTCCGTGCCCGTCCCGAGCAGATGGCCCGTGTGGATGGCGTTGAGGACGTAGCCCCACATCGCGACCGTCACGAGCCCCGCCGCGCCGCCCGCGGCGGCCCAGCCGAAGAGCCGCCGGCCGCGCACGCAGGCGAGCACGGCGATCACCGGCAGGATCAGCCCGCCGGTCAGCTTCGTCCCGAGCGCGAACGAAGCCGCCGCCCCGCCGAACGCCGCCTCGACCGGGCTGTCGCCGAGGAGCAGGCAGACGGCGACCGCTGCGAACGACGCGGTCACCAGGTCGTTCTGGGCGGTGATCGACTCGAGCGCGACCACCGAGCACGTCGCGAGCAGGAACGACGCGCACGCCGCGGCCCGCACCTCGAAGCCGAGCCGCCGTGCCGAACCGTAGACCGCGACGAGCACTGCGAGCTGCGCGAGGAACTGCGGCACGGCGTAGACCGCGCC
>CAIYXH010000007.1 GCA_903930195.1 uncultured Actinomycetes bacterium
CCAGGAAGCACCCCGTCAGCGCGCTCGACATGCAGCCGGTGCCGGTGATCGCGGCCATCAGCGGATGCCCGTTCGTAACGGCGGCGACGCGGTCTCCGTCGGAGACGTGATCGACCGCGCCGGTAAGCGCGACAACGCTCCCGAGTGCCCGGGCTGCGGCGTGGGCGATCTCGCCGGGGTAGCCCTCGGTGCCGATCGACTCGACCCCGCGCACCTCTGCCGCCTCGCCGACGAGGGTCGCGATCTCGCCCCCGTTCCCACGCACGACAGCCACGTCGACCTCGGCGAGCACGCGCTTTGCCGTCTCGGTGCGGTAGCTCGTCGCGCCGGCGCCGACGGGATCGAGCACGACCGGGACGCCGCGCGCGTTGGCGGCCTTGCCGGCTGCGAGCATCGCGTCGACCCAGGCGGGCGAGAGGGTGCCGATGTTGAGCACGAGGGCGCCGGCAAAGCCGTCCATCTCCTCGACCTCCTCACGGGCGTGGGCCATCACCGGCAGCGCACCGAGCGCGAGCGTGGCATTCGCCGTCTCGTTCATGACGACGTAGTTGGTGATCTGGTGGACGAGCGGCCTGCGCTGGCGCAGCAAGGCCAGAGACGCACCTGCGGTCATGGGCGGGCTCCATTCAGGTTGAGGACATCGACGGGGCCGTCACCGGCACCGAGCTCGGGCAAGCCGTGGCGGACAGCTTCGGACGCAGCGTGGGCTGCTCCGCGCGCCGACTCCTCGAGCGACAGCCCGCGGGCCAGTAGGGCTGCAAGGGTCGCCGAGTGCGTGCACCCGGCGCCATGAGTCGCGGCGACGGCGTGGCGCTCCACCGGGATCTCGACGTGCCGCTCGCCGTCGAAGAGGTGGTCGACGGCCGTCTCGCCGTGGCCGCCGGTCACGATCACGGCCCGGGCGCCACGCGCGTGGATGGCCTCGGCCAGCTCGCGGCGCGATCCCTCGCGGCCTGCGAGCACGACCGCCTCCGCGAGGTTCGGGGTGACGACCGTCGCGCGCGGCAGCAGCCGGTCGACGAGCACCTCGATCGCGTCGTCCTCGAGCAGGCGGGCGCCCGAGCTCGAGACCATCACGGGGTCGACGACGAGCGGCGCGTCCCTGGTCGTCAGATAGTCGGCCACCGTCTCGACGAGCTCGCGCGAGAAGAGCATTCCCGTCTTGACCGCATCGACGCCGATGTCGTCGAAGACGGCGTCGAGCTGCGCCACGACGAACGCCGGCGGCAGCGGGTGGATTGCCGTGACGGCGGTCGTGCTCTGTGCCGTCAGCGCAACGAGCGCCGACATGCCGTAGGCGCCCGCGGCGGCAAACGCCTTCAGATCGGCCTGGATCCCGGCGGCACCCCCGCTGTCGGAGGTCGCGACGGTCAATGCTCGCGGTACGGACATGTGCGCTCCCTTCGCCGGCATGACCCGGATCAGGTTCGACGGGTGTGATCTCAGCCCGGAACAGGGCACCCCGGTGGTACGAAGGCGAGGCTAGCATCGAGCGATGGTCAGCGCGGGCCTCGCCGGAGCCGACGAGCTCCTCACCGGCGAGGAGCTCGCGTATCGCCGCACGGAGCCTCCGCGCGAGGCGCGCACGGCGCCGCTCCCGGCCGAGCTGCACCCCCGCGTCCGGGAGGCGATCGGGCTCGACGACCTCTACGTGCACCAGCGCGCAGCCTGGGACGTCGCGGCGGCGGGCGGGAGCTTCGTCGTCACGACCGGAACGGCGTCGGGCAAGTCGCTCGCCTTCAACCTGCCCGTCCTCGACGCGCTCACGCGCGATCCGAGCCGACGCGCGCTCTACCTCTACCCGACGAAGGCACTCGCCCAGGATCAGCTGCGCGCCCTCTCGGCGTACCGCCTCCCGCGGCTGCGGCCGTCGATCTACGACGGCGACACGCCGGCCGAGCAGCGGCCGGCGATCCGGCGCAGCGCGAACCTGATCCTCTCGAACCCGGACATGCTGCACATCGGCGTGCTGCCGAACCACGACCGCTGGGGCGAGCTCCTGGCGAACCTCGCCTACGTGGTCATCGACGAGGCGCACGTCTACCGTGGCGTCTTCGGCTCGCACGTGGCGAACGTCCTGCGCCGCCTGCGGCGGCTCGCCGGCCTCTACGGATCCGAGCCGCAGTTCCTGCTCGCCTCGGCGACGATCTCGAACCCGGGCGAGCTCGCGCGGGAGCTCCTCGGCGTCGAGGCGACCGTGATCGGCGACGACGGGGGCCCGAAGGCCGCCCGCGAGGTCGTCCTCTGGAACCCACCGCTCGTCGACGAGGATCTGGGCCTCCGCGGCTCGGCCCTCGCCGAGGCCGCCCGCCTGCAGGCCGGGTTCGTCTCCCAGGGACTGCGCACGCTGACGTTCGCGAAGAGCCGGAAGGCGGCGGAGCTGATCCACCGTTTCACCGCCGAGCGCCTCGGCGACGACTCCCGCCTCTCGCCCTACCGGGCCGGCTACGCGGCCGTCGAGCGCCGCGAGATCGAGCGGCGGCTCTCCACCGGCGACCTGCTCGGGGTCTCGTCGACGGATGCGCTCGAGCTCGGCATCGACGTCGGGCTCCTCGATGCGGTGATCTCGGTCGGCTTCCCGGGGACGGTCGCGTCGCTGCGGCAGCAGTGGGGTCGCGCCGGACGGCGCAGCGACGGCATCGCGGTGCTCGTCGCCACGGAGGACGCCCTCGACCAGTTCTTCATGCGCGAGCCCGACGCGCTCCTCGGCCGGCGGGTCGAGGCCGCCATCCTCGACCACACGAACCCGCGCGTGCTCGCCGGGCACGTGCGCGCCGCCGCCTACGAGGCCCCGCTCGAGGAGAGCGACGCGGCCATCCTCGGGCGCGATACGCTCGCAGCGGCTGCGGTCGATCCCGAGCTGAAGCGCACGCCCCGCGGCTTCGTCTGGGCGGGCCGCGACCATCCCGCCTCGCGGATCGGCCTGCGCTCGGCCGAGGCCGAGTCGTTCGCGATCGTCGACGGCACGAGCGGCGACATCCTCGGCACCGTCGAGCGCTCACGTGCGTACTCGACCGTCCACACGGGAGCCGTCTACCTGCATCGGGGACAGAGCTTCCTCGTGCACGAGCTCGACGAGGGGCTGATGCGCGCGATCGTCGAGCCGTTCGACGGCGACTGGTACACCCAGCCGCGCAAGGAGACGCAGACCTCGGTCGTCCGTGCGCTGCGCGAGGAGCGCCGCAGCCGCGTCGACCTGGTCTTCGGCGAGCTCGTCGTGCACGAGCAGGTCGTCGCGTACGAGCGGAAGACGCTGCGCACGCAGGAGCGGATCGAGCTCGTCCAGCTCGAGCTGCCGCCGTCGAGCTTCCAGACCGAGGCGATCTGGTTCGCTCCCGACCCGGGCCTGCTCGAGGGGATCGAGACGATGCCGACCCTCCTCGGCGCCCTGCACGCGGCCGAGCACTCGCTGATCGCGATGCTGCCGCTCTGGGCGATGTGCGACCGCTGGGACATCGGCGGCCTCTCGACGAACCTGCACGACGACACGGGCCGGCCGACGATCTTCGTCTACGACGGCCACGCGGGCGGGATCGGGATCACCGAGCGCGGGTTCGCGGGATTCGAGGGCTGGGTAGCGGACACGGTGCGGATGCTGCGCGGCTGCCCCTGCCACGACGGCTGTCCCTCCTGCGTCCAGAGCCCGAAGTGTGGGAACCTCAACGACATGCTCGACAAGAACGCCGCCCTCACCCTCCTCGGCCGCATGGCGCTCGCATGAACTGGCGGGCCTTCGGCGAGACGTTCGTCACGCTGCTCGTGATCACCGACCCGCTCGGAAACGCGCCGGTGTTCCTCTCGATCACCCGGCGGATGAGCCCGGCCGAACGCCAGCGGGCAGCCATCCGCGCGGTCATCGCCGCGGGCGCTCTCATCGTCGGCTTTGCGATCTTCGGCGAGCTCGTCCTCCGCTACCTCCACGTCTCGATCGGCAGCCTCTCGATCGCCGGCGGGCTCCTGCTGCTCCTCGTCTCGCTCGAGATGCTGCGCGGCACCGACTTCCCGACGGGCGAGACCGAGGACGTCGCCCTCGTCCCGCTGGCCACGCCGCTCGTGGCGGGCCCCGGCGCGATTGCGACCGCAATCGTCCTCTGGCGCAACCATCCCCACGCCTCGGGGCACGCCGCGGTGATCCTGGCGATCATCGCCGCCGTCGCGTGCGTCGGCGCGACGCTGCTCGTCTCGGAGCGCCTGACGCGCGCCTTCAGCCCCTCGATCTTCGCCTTCCTCACGCGCGTCGCCGGCCTGCTGCTCTCGGCGATCGCCGTCCAGCTCGTCGTCAACGGCGTGCGGAGCTTGACCTGATCTCCGAGTGCCGGGGCTCTTTCCCGGCACGAGAGATCAGGTAGGGGCTGGCCCGGCCTTTTGGGGCCTGTCCCGCTCTAGACGGCGCGCGCTATCGACGCGCTCGCACAAGGGCCAGGCCCTAGAGAGGCACTTCAGCGCCATCGCAAACCGCGGTGTCAGATACCTCGAACTGTCAAGCCCACCAAACGTGCCGGCTTTGTGACTCTTTCATCCACAGCGACGCCGGAAAAGCGCCGCACCCGCCCGCTTACGGGCTGTGGCCGGATCGGAACACTTTCGTTCCGATGGACAGTTGACACCAACCGGTATCTGACTCCGGTCGAGACGCTGCGGCGCTAGAGGCGCTTCAGCGCCTTCGAGAGCGACTGGCGGGTCGTCAGCACGCCCCCGTGGAGGTCACCCTCGCGCGCGACCCGCTCCAGCACCACCGCCATCGTGAAGGCCGCCGGGTCGAGCGACGGACCGACCTCGTCCCAGCGGAGCGGTGTCGAGACCGGCGCGCCCGGGTGTGGCCGCACCGAGTAGGCCGACGCGAGCGTCTTCCCCTCCCCGTTCTGGTTCGCGTCGATCAGCACGCCCTGGCGGCGGGCCTTCGCCCACTGCGTGGTCGCCTGGCCCGGATGCGCGCGCGCGATCGTGCCCGCGATCAGCTCGGCGAAGGCGCGGACATCGTCGTAGGCCGAGCGCCGGTCGAGCGGGACGAGGATGTGGATGCCCTTGCCACCCGAGGTCTTGGGGAACGACGCGAGCCCGAGCCCCTCCAGGAGCTCACGGACGAAGCGCGCGACCTGCACCGTGTCGCTCCACGGCGTGCCGGGTGACGGGTCGAGGTCGAAGAGGACGGCATCGGGCCGGTCGGGCCGGTCGACGCGCGAGAGCCACGGGTTCATGTCGATGCAGCCCATGTTCACCATCCAGGCGAGCGCGTCCTCGTCGTTCACGACCGGAAAGCTCACCCACTTGCGCGCGGGCGGCTTTGCACGCGTGGAGACCTCGGCGCGGAACGTCGGGATCCAGTCGGGCATGTGCGGCGGGGCGTCCTTCTGGAAGAACGCCTTGCCGAAGGCGCCGTCGGGGTAGCGCCGCATCGTGAACGGCCGCTCGCGGAGATGGGGCAGCAGCACGGGTGCGACGGCGCGGTAGTACTCGACGAGCTCGCCCTTGGTGATGCCCTCGTCGGGCCAGAAGAGCTTGTCGAGATTCGAGAGCTTGACGTCGTGCGCGCCCCGGCGGGGCAGCTTCACGGGACCGGGAGCCGAAGCCTCACGGCGCACCTCCTGCGGTGCCTTGTCGTCGCGCAGACCCTGGTACGACGCCTGGCGGAGCCGCCCGTCGTGCGTCCACTCGCTGAAGGCGACCTCGGCGACGAGCTGCGGCTCGACCCAGACGATGTCCGCCCTGCGGACGCGCGGGAGCTTCGGAACGACGTCGAACGGGGACGTCTCGCGCCGGAGGGGCCGCAGCAACCGGAGGAGCCGGTCGATCTCCTTGCCGTCGAAGCCCGTGCCGACGTTACCGACGTAGCGGAGCTCGTCTCCCTCCCGGACGGCGAGGAGCAGGGAGCCGAACGAGGCCGCGCGACCCCCCTGGCCGCGCGTGTAGCCGGCGACGAGGAACTCCTGGCGGCCGTGCGTCTTCACCTTGAGCCAGTCGCCGGTGCGGCGCCCCTGGACATAGGCCGACGCGTCGCGCTTCGCGACGACTCCCTCGAGCCGCTGGGCCTGCGCCGCCGCGAAGAGGGCGACGCCATCGTCGAATGCCTCGGAGAGCCTGACGGCCGCCGAGCCCGCGCCGAGGAGCTGCGCCAGGCGCACCCGTCGGGCGGTCAGCGGCTCCCCGACCACGGTCTCGCCATCGACCTCGAGCACGTCGAAGGCGTAGTAGACGAGCGTGCCACTCCCTGTCTGCATCGCCGAGAAGCTCGGGCGGCCGCTCTCGTCGAGGGCGCAGATCTCGCCGTCGAGCACCGCATCCGCAGCCACGGCCTTCGCGATCGCCTCGGCGACATCGGGGAACCGCGCCGTCAGGTCCTTCGCGTTCCGGGAGCGGAGCGTGCAGCTGCCGCCGTCGAGATAGGCGAGCGCGCGGAAGCCGTCGAACTTCAGCTCGAACGACCAGCCCTCGGCCTCCGGGACCGCACCGGCGAGCGTCGCGAGCATCGGTGCGTAGCGGTCGACGGCGGGTGCCGGCGCGTCCTTGCCGCGGATCAGCAGCCAGTTCTGCTCCTTGCCGTCGAGGTGGGCAGGCACGAGCGTCCATGTCCCCTCGAGGCGTGTGCCGTGCAGGCGCACCTTGAGCCCGCCGTCGCGCTTCTCCTCGAGCAGCTCGTAGGTGCCGTGATCCCAGACCTCCACCGTCCCCGCGCCGTACTGGCCGCGGGGGATCTCGCCGGCGAACGTGGCGTAGGAGAGCGGATGATCCTCGACGTGAACCGCGAGGGCGCGTCCACCGGGATCGAGCGGGACGCCCTTCGGCACCGCCCACGAGGCGAGCGCGCCATCGCGCTCGAGCCGGAAGTCGTAGTGGAGGCTACGCGCGTCGTGACGCTGGACGACGAAGATCGGCTCGGTGCCCGTCGAGCCGCGCTCGAACGGCTCCGGCGTCGCGCCGGGCGTGCGCTTGCGGCGATAGCGGTCGAGCTGATCGGCCATGGAATTCACCTACAGGTGTAGATCACCGGACAGTCCCCCTGCGGGGACAGCCCCGACGCAGCTCGGGACGTGTTTGGAATCCCTGAAGGGGGGCAAGTTCTGAGGTGCCTCCTTCTCTGACGGGGGGAAGGCGTGTGAGGCCCGCTCCGGCGGGCTTCACCGTGCCTGGGCTGGGGACAGTACGGTGGAAAACGTTGTGGATGGTGTGGAAAGAAGGCCTGTGGAAGACCCTCAAGCCACCACACCGAGCTTGCGGTAGCGCGCACGGCGCTCGCGCTTGAGCTCCGCCGCCGAGAACCCGCTGAGCTGCTCCACGTTGTCGGCGATCGCCGCGGCGAGCAGCTCGGCCGCGCGATCGAAGTCCTTCTGGGCGCCGCCGTTCGGCTCCGGGACGATCTCGTCGATCGCGCCGAGCTCGAGGCAGTGCGGCGCATCCAGACGGAAAGCTGCCGCGGCCTTCTTCGCCTCGCCGATGTCGCGCCAGAGGATCTCGGCGCAGCCCTCGGGCGAGATGACGGCGTAGATCGCGTTCTCCTGCATCAGCACGCGGTCGGCAGCGCCGATGGCGATCGCGCCGCCGGACATGCCCTCACCGATGATGCAGGCGATCGTCGGAACGCCGAGGCGGAGCATCGCTGCCTGCGCCCGCGCGATCGCGCCGCCCTGGCCGTGCTGCTCGGCGGCGACGCCCGGCCACGCGCCCGGGGTGTCGATCAGCGTCACGACCGGGAAGCCGAAGCGCTCGGCGAGATCCCAGATCCGCATCGCCTTCACATGACCCTCCGGGTGCCCCATGCCCCACTGCCGGCGGTCGAGGTTGTCCTTGAGCTCGCGGCCCTTCTGGTGACCGACGACGGCGACGGTACGCCCTGCGATCTTGCCGATGCCCGCGACGAAGGCGCCATCGTCGGCGCGGCCGCGGTCGCCGTGGAGCTCGACCCAGTCGTCGGCGATCCGCTCGACGTAGTCCAGCGTGTACGGCCGTTGCGGATGACGCGCGAGCTCGACGCGGTTCCAGATCTCGTCGACCGAGGCCGTCCCGTCGGTCTTCAGCCGCTCGAGCTGCTTCCGCAGCCGCTCGGCCTCGCCGCGGACGCCGGTGCCGCCGAGGAGCGGCAGGCTCGTCAGGCGCCCGAGCCGGGCGCGGAGCCAGCTCTCGGCGTTATCGGGCAAAGAGCCGGAGGAGCCGGGCCAGATACGGCCGCTGCTCGGATCGCGGGAGGATGGTGTCGATCTGGCCGAAACGCAGGTTCTGCTCGGAGCGGCCGAAGTCGTCGGGCAGCTTCTCCTTGGTGATCGACTGCACGACGCGCGGCCCGGCGAACGAGAGGAGCGCTCCCGGCTCGGCGATCAGCACGTCGCCGAGCGTTGCGAAGCTCGCGGTGACGCCGCCGGTCGTCGGGTGGGCGAGCACGCTGATCATCGGCAGCTGCGCCTCGCGCAGCTCCTCGAGCGCGCAGATCGTCTTCGGGAGCTGCATCAGCGAGAGGATCCCCTCCTGCATCCGCGCCCCGCCGGACGAGGAGACGGTGATCAGCGGGCGGCTGCCGGCGATCGCGGACTCGACTGCAAGCGTGTACTTCTCGCCGACGGCGCTCCCCATCGAGCCGCCCATGAAGGAGAAGTCCATCACCGCGAGCTCGACCGGCAGCCCGTCGAGGGCGCCGTGGCCCGTGATGATCGCCTCGCCGAGGCCCGTGTTCAGCTCTGCTTCGGCCAGGCGCTCGGTGTACGGCCGCACGTCGAAGAACCCGAGCGGGTCGGCAGAGCGAATCTCGGCTGCTTCCTCGACGAACGTGCCGTCGTCGGCCAGCCAGTCGATGCGCGTGTACGCCGGCATCAGGAAGTGGTGCCCGCACTGCCCGCAGACGTAGAGCGACGCGGTCAGCTCGTCCTCGCGGTAGTGGGAGCCGCAGCTCGGGCAGGTGTTCGGGTGCTGCTTGGGTCGCGGTGCCGGCCTGTCCTGCTCGACGGTCACTTCTATGCGTGCCTCGGCCATGCCATCGGTCATCCTAACCGGGCGCGATCACGCCGGGATGAGCTCGTCCAGCGTGTCCGGCAGGTCGGTGAGGTCGGGAAGCTCCCGCGTCGGCGACGGCCCGGCCGGCTCGTCGAGCCGGTTGATCCAAACGTTCGGAAGCCGGAGCCGATGCGCAGGCGCGATGTCGTGGAAGAGGCTTGCCGCAACGTGGACGTGCCGGGTGCGTGGCACGAGGTGCCGGCCCTGGAACTCCTGCCAGTGCAGGAGGTTCGGCTTGTAGGAACCGATCTCGCCCGCGACGATCGTGTCGTCGAACGCGACCCCGAGCTTCGCCTTCGACGCCTCGATGTAGTCGCGGTCGGTGTTCGAGAGGATCGCGAGCTTCCAGCCACGCTCCACGAGCTCGGCAAGCGCCGCGGGCACCTCGGGAAAGGGCTCCCACCCGGGGAGCGCCTCGGCCAGGCCGCTCTCCTCGCCCGCAGGCGCTCCGAGGCGGCGCATGGCCTCGGTCATCACCGCCCGGTAGGAGCGCGAGCCATCACGCTCGAGCTCCGGCTCGAGGGCGTGGTAGCGGTCGAGCAGCTCGTCGGCCTCGTCCTCGGGAAAGAGGCGCACGAGCTCGGCGCGGATGCCGCCGTTCCAGTCGATCAGGGTTCCGTAACAGTCGAAGGTCGCCCAGCGATCCATCAGCCCTCCTTTGGGTCTGGAAGAGTTACGAGCCGTTCCAGCGGCGCATGACGATGGTGGCGTTGTGGCCACCGAATCCGAACGAGTTCGAGAGCGCCACCTCGAGCTCGGGTGCCTCCCGCGCCACGTTCGGGACATAGTCGAGATCGCACGCCGGATCCGGGTTCTCGAGGTTGATCGTCGGCGGCAGGATGCGGTCGCGGAGCGCAAGCGTCGTGAAGATCGCCTCGATGGCGCCGGCGGCGCCGAAGCAGTGACCCGTCGCGCCCTTGGTCGACGAGACCGGGGTGCGGTACGCGTGCTCCTCGCCGAGCGCGAGCTTGATCACGCGCGTCTCGGAGGAGTCGCCGATCGGCGTCGAGGTCGCGTGCGCGTTGACGTAGCCGATGTCGGTCGGTGCAACGCGCGCGTCGGCGATCGCCATCTTCATCGACCGCGCGGGGCTCGCGCCGGTCGGGTCGGGCTCGGTCATGTGCGACGCGTCGGCCGACATGCCGTAGCCGAGCAGCTCCGCGTAGATCTTCGCGCCGCGCGCCTGTGCTTTCGAGAGCTCTTCCAGCACGAGCACGCCGGCGGCCTCGCCCATCACGAGACCGTCGCGGTCGCGGTCGAACGGGCGCGAGGCGCGCTTCGGGTCGTCGTTGCGGCGCGAGAGGGCCCGCATCGCGTCGAAGCCGGCGATGCCGACTTGGGTGATCGGCGCCTCGGTACCGCCGGCGAGCATCGCATCGACACGACCCATGCGGATCTCGTCCATCGCGTCGCCGATCGCCATGTTCGAGGCGGCGCAGGCGGTGCACTCGCTCATCAGCGGCCCCTTGGTGCCGAGCTCGATCGAGACCCAGCCGGCGCCCATGTTCGGGATGATGCTGGGGATCGAGAACGGGTTGACCCGGTCGGGCCCGCGGTCGCGGAGCGCCGTGTGGCAGTCCTGGAAGGAGTTGAGGCCGCCGATGCCGGTCGCGATCGACGCGCCGACCCGCTCGGGGTCTGCGGCGATGTCGATGCCGGAGTCCTCTGCGGCCTGCCGGGCGGCGGCGACGGCGATCTGCGCGAAGCGATCCATCCGCCGGGCCGTCTTGCGATCCATGTAGTTCTCCGGCGCGAACTCCTTGAGCTCGTTCGCGAAGACGACCGGGTAGCCCTCGGAGTCGAACTGCGTGATCGGGCCTGCGCCCGCCTCGCCCGCGAGGAGGTTGCGCCAGGTCGTATCGACGTCGTTGCCGAGCGAGGAGACCATCCCCACACCCGTGATGACGACGCGCCTGCGTCCGTTGTTGTCGGTCTCGCTCATCAGCTACATCCCCAGCCCGCCGTCGACGAGCAGAACCTCGCCCGTGATGAACGAGGCCTCGTCGGCGCAGAGGAACCGTACCGCTCCGGCGATGTCCGACGGCTCCCCGAGGCGCGCAAGCGGCGTGTTGCCGAGGATCGCGGCGTTCGCTTCATCCGGCAGCACCTCGGTCAGGCGCGTCTTGACGTAGCCCGGCGCAACCACGTTGGCGCGGATGCCGCGCGATCCGAGCTCGCGGGCGAGCGACTTGGTGAAGCCGATGATCCCGGCCTTCGACGCCGCGTAGTTCGTCTGCCCCCAGTTGCCGTGGAGGCCGACCACCGAGCTGACGTTGACGATCGCGCCCGAGCGGCGCTTCATCATCGGGCGGGTGACGGCGCGGCAGGTGTAGAAGACCGAGCTCAGGTTGGTCTCGATCACCTCGCGCCAGTCCTCGTCGGGCATCCGCGCGAGCAGACCGTCGCGGGTGAGCCCGGCGTTGTTGACGAGCAGGTCGAGCTCGCCGGCCTCCTCGATCAGCTGGGCGGCGCCCTCGGGTGAGGCGACGTCGGCCTGGATCGCCCGGCCCCCGACCTCGGCGGCGAGGGCCTCGGCCTCCTCGGCGCCGGAGCGGTAGCCGATCGCTACCGTCGCGCCGGCGCGCGCCAGCTCACGGACGATCGCCGCGCCGATTCCGCGCGACCCTCCCGTGACGAGCGCAGCCTTGCCGGCGAGCGAGCAGAACGCCGCGTCGTCAGCCAAGTTCCTGCACGACAGCTTCGAGCGACTTCAGGTCGTTCACCGCAAAGGTCTTCACGGAACTGTCGATCCTCTTCAGTAAACCCGACAGCACGTTGCCTGGACCGACCTCGACGAACGTCGTCACGCCGTGCCCGACGAGCTCCGACGCGGCCTGCGTGAAGCGCACGGGCGCCGTCAGCTGCTCGAGCAGGAGCGAGCGGAAGCGGCCGACCTCTTCGAGCTTCGCGGTGACGGTCGACATGAAGTGCTCGGTCGGGATCTTGAAGTCGATCCGCTCGACCGCCGGACGCAGGCGCTCGGCGGCGTGCGCAACGAGCGGCGAGTGGAACGCGCCCGAGACGCGCAGACGGATGGCGCGACGCGCGCCCTCGCGCTGTGCCTCGGAGCAGCACTCGTCGACGGAGTCCGTCTCGCCCGAGATCACGAGCTGGCCCGGGCAGTTGTAGTTCGCGGGCCACACGTTCGCGAACTTGCGGCAGAGCGTCTCGACGACATCGTCGGCGAGGCCGAGGATCGCGGCCATCGAGCCCGGGCTGTTCCGTGCGGCTTCGGCGGTCGCGAGGCCGCGCTCGCGGACGAGCCGCAGCGTCTCCGCGACGGTGAGCGAGCCGGCCGCGCCAAGCGCAGAGAACTCGCCGACCGAGTGGCCGACGACGAAGTCGGGCTTGACCCCGCGCGACCGGAGCGCGGCGTTGATCGCGAGCGAGGTGGCGACGAGCGCGGGCTGCTGGAGCTCGGTCTGCATCAGCTCTTCCTCGGTGCCGGCGAAGCAGAGCGCGCGCAGGTCGAGGCCCGACGCCTTGCTGCCCTCGTCGTACACGGCCATGGCAGCCGAGTTCGCCTCGGCGATCTCACGGCCCATGCCCGACTCGAACGAGCCCTGGCCGGGGAACATGAACGCGATCTTGGTCATCGAAGGGGTCCTCTCATGCAACTGCTCCGGTTGTGGAGTGTGTCCATTCAATCAGCGCCGAGCCCCAGGTGAGGCCTGCACCCATGCCTGTCATCAGCACCAGACTGCCCGGTTGGAGGCGCGAGGAGTCGGCCGCGTCGGCCAGCGCCAGCGGGATCGAGCCCGACGAGGTGTTGCCGTAGCGGTTGACGTTCACGATCACCTTCTCCTCCGGGAAGCCGAGCTTCTTCGCAGCGTGGTCGATGATGCGGACGTTGGCCTGGTGGGGAACGTAGAGATCGATGTCGTCGACCGTCTTGCCGCACACGCCCAGAACCGCCTCTGCGGACGAGACCATCACGCGCGTCGCGAACTTGAAGACCTCGCGCCCGTTCATCGTCAGGAACTTCTCGCCGTTCGGGAAGAGCCGCGAGCCGCTGCCGGGAAGCATGAGCTCCATGCCGCCGGCGCCGTCGGCGCCGAGCTCGAAGCCGAGAAAGCCGCCGGCGTCCGTCGCCTCGAGGACGACCGCGCCGGCGCCGTCGCCGAAGAGCACGACCGTCGAGCGGTCGCTCCAGTCGAGGACACGCGTGAGGATGTCGCCACCAACGACGAGGACGCGGTCGGCCAGCCCCCCGGCCACCATCGAGTACGCCTGCGTGACTGCGTACATGAACCCGGTGCAGCCGGCGGAGAGGTCATAGGCGGCAGCGTCGCGCGCACCGAGCTGGTCGGCGACGATCGCCGCGGTTGCCGGGAAGGTCATGTCGGGCGTGATCGTCGCGACGATGACGGCGTCGAGCGTGGACGCGTCCACCCCGGCCATCTCCAGCGCGCGGCGAGCAGCAGGGAGCGCCAGATCCGACATCGCCTCGTCGTCGGCCGCGACGCGGCGCTCGCGGATGCCGGTACGGGTCGAGATCCACTCGTCGGAGGTGTCGACGATCTTCGCAAGGTCGTCGTTCGTCATCACCTGCTCGGGCACGTGGCACCCGAGGCCGGTGATCGTCACCCGGCGGCCCTTCGCGGGGGTCAGCACAGCCGGCCGCTCAGTCCCCGACCGCGAAGGTCAGCAGCCCGCGAACCGCGAGCTCGCCGTTGACCGACGCCTTGACCTTGCCCTTGCCGACCGGGCCGCGCACCGCTTCGACGTCGCAGACGAGGTCGAGCACGTCCCCGGGTCGCACGATGCGCTTGAAGCGGACGTCGTCGATCCCGGCGAAGAGCACAAGGCGGCCCTCGTTCTCGGGCTGCGAGAGCACCGCGACGGCGCCGCACTGCGCAAGCGCCTCGACCATCTTCACGCCCGGCATGATCGGGTTGCCGGGGAAGTGGCCGGCGCAGTCCTCGTCGGTCACGGTCTTGCGCGCGACGACGCGCGCCCCCGGGACGAGCTCGAGGACCTCGTCGATCAGCAGGAACGGATCGCGATGCGGGAGGATGGCCTCGATCGCCTCGCGGCCGAAGGGCGGGGTAGCTGCCACAGCGGCCCATACTCTAGAGGGCGATGCTGCTCACGCCGGAGACTGTCGTGCCGCGACTGCGCGGCAGCTTCGGCCGAACGTACCTCTACGCGGTCGAGACGCCGACCACGATGACCCTCGCGCCGGCGGATGCGGCACATGGCACGGTCGCCGTCGCGGAGCACCAAACCGCGGGCCGCGGGCGCCTCGGCCGGCGTGTCTGGGTCGACGAGCCCGGCACCGGGCTCGCGGTCTCGATCACCCTGCGGCCCTCGTTGCCGGTCGCGCGGTGGCCGGAGCTGACGCTCGTCACCGCCGCGGCGGTGGCCGCAACCGTCGGCGAGGGCGCGGCGATCAAGCACCCGAATGACGTGCTGCTCGACGGCGGCAAAGTCTCCGGCATCCTCGCGGAGGCGCACGCCGATCGCGTCGTCCTGGGGATCGGGATCAACGTCGGGCTCGCCCCGTGGCCCGGCGCCGCGGCGGTCGACCGCGACCGGGTCGAGCTGCTCGTCGAGCTGCTCGAGCGCGTCGAGCAGGCCTACGACGCGTGGGCTGCCCCGAGCTGAGCCTTACGGGCCGCTGAGCGTGGCGCTCGTGTTCCCGGCGCCATCCCGGGCCGAGACGGTGAACGAGGTCACCGGGCCGCTTGACCAGGGGATCGTCACCGTTCCCGCAGGTGCGTTGACCGTGATCGTCGTCCCGTTGACGACCGCCGTGACGACCGCGGCCTCGCTCAGGGTGAACTTGAGCGACGACGGATCGACGACAACGAGCGAGGGCGGAGTCGTGTCGATCGTGAGCGTCTGCAGCAGGGAGACGGTCCCGAGCGCATCCGTCGCGGTGACGACTGCGGTGTACTGCCCGTCGGGGACGCGTACACCTGCGCTCGTGCCGTCCCAGCTGACGGTTTGAGGGCCGGGGCCGAGCTGGCCTGCGAACACCGTCGCGACCGGAGCTCCGGCGCGCTGGATCGTCAGCTGGACGGGAACCGAGGTCGCGACGGTGAAGGTGAACGCGACGGTGTCGTTCGTCCCGTCACCGTTCGGCGAGAACGTTGCAGGTGTCGCAGCGAAGGCGGAGAGCGTGCGGTCGATCGTGACGGGCGTCGTCAGTGTCACGGTGGTGCCGTCGGAGGTGGTGGCGATCACCTGCAGGTCGTAGCGGCCGTCGGGCAGCGAGCCGAGATCCCACTGGAAGGTGTTCGCGCCCGCCGGCACCTTCGCGGTGAGGAGCTTGAGCGGCGCCGCAGCCGGATTCGCCTCGCTGACGACCTGCGCGACGACCGTCGCCGCAGCCGAGAGGGTGAAGTCGACCGTCGTCGCAAGCGACGTCGTGCCGGGAACCACGGTGAGGACGGACGGGCTCGCCGACAGGCCGGAGAGCAGTGCTGCGGGCGCAGGCGTGACGGGCGTCGGGATCACCGGCGTGGTCGCGGGTGGCGTGACCGGGGCAACGGTCGTCTGCGAGCCGCCAACTTTCCCCTGGGCGCCGAGCATCCCGTCGGGCCCCGCGATCGACCACGTGAGCGGCCCCTTCTGCCCGGCTGCGCTCCACGTCCAGTCGATCGTCGCCGAGGTCGCGCTGTGGGTGGCGACGACCTTGCCCGCCGTGCTCTTGACAGTGATCGTCCAGCGCTTGGCCGACGAGAGCGTCCCGGTGAAGTGGAGCGTCCCACCGGTCTTGCCCGTCTCGAGCGGCGCGTAGAGCTTCGGCAGGCCGGTGGCGGCGACCTCCTTCGCGATCGCCGGGAGCAGGGCGTACGCGGCGCCTCCGGGGCAGTCGGTCGGGCCGGTGTCGCGGTGTCCCGAGATGGCGCGGAGGGTGACGACCTTGCCTGCCTTGAACTTGTAGTTCCCGCCCGAGGTGAACTTCACCGTCGAGAGCGGGTCGATGTGGGCGAGATCGAGCCGCCACGAGAGGAGCTTGACGAGCGCTGCCTGCATCGCCGGCGGCGGGGTCGCGGTGTCGAACGTGCCGATCAGCGAGACGCCGACGCTTCCGGTGTTGAAGCCTTGCGCGTGCGCGCCAACGACGTTGCGGGTGATCCCGCCGGCTCGACCCTCGTAGATCGTGCCGAACCGGTCGATCAAAAAGTTGTAGCCGATGTCGTTCCAGCCGTTCCCCTGCACGTGGTAGATCTCGATCCCGCGCACGATCGCCGGTGCCTCGGCCTGGGTGTAGGTGTTGGTGCTGTCGGTGTGGTGGACGACCGCCAGCTGGAGCTTTGCCGCGTAGACGGGTTTCGCGCGGACGATCTTCTCGTCGGCCTGCCACTGGCTGCGCGGGACGATGGTGGGCGACCCGGCGAACGAGAGCGAACGGTCAGGGGCGCTCGTCGTCTTCGTGAAGAGGTAGTAGGCCCGCAGCCGCGTGATCTTCCCGACGGTGCGGTACTGCACTCCGGTCGACGTACCGAGCCAGGCGGGGCTGCCGTCATGCCAGCCGGCCTGCCATTCGCTCGAGGCCCGGTCGGGCTGCGTGTCGTCGTCGGCCGTCTGCCAGGCAGTCCACGTGCCGGCGGTGCGAACGCGGTAGAGCACCGAGCCGGTGCCCTGCCAGTGGAGGCCGATCATGTTGAACGTCATCGGCGGCGCGACTGCCTGGAGCGCGCGGCCGTCGAGCGGAACGTCACGCGCGACCATCGTCACGGGACCGGCGTGAGCGAGCGCCGGAAAGGCGAGCGTGAGAACGAGAGACGCGAGGGTCTTCTTCATCGTGGCGCAGGCTCAGGGCAGCGGCGGGACACGCACCGTGCCGCAAGCTGGCTTCGCCAACAAGCGGCAAAAGCCTCTCCGTACAGGATCCTTACACGACGAAAGGCCTGCTTGGCGCGGTATTCAGGGACTGACCTCCAGGTCTGTCCCGCTGTTCACGGCAGAGCGGCTGCGTCAGTCGGGACAGGCCTGAGGCCAGTCCCTACTCGTCGTCGTCAGCGACCAGGTCGTCTTCGAGTTCAGTATCGTCTTCGGGCTCGACGGCGCCGACGCCGGCATCGGTCACAGCCGGGACGTCGTCGCCCTCAGCCTCGTCGTCGCTCGGATCGACGACGGGAGCGAGCGAGGAGACGTTCTCGCCGTCACGGAGACGCATGACGATCACGCCCTGGGTCGAGCGGCCGAGACGCTTGACGTCCTCGACCGGCATCTTGATCATCGTGCCGCCGGTGGAGATCATCATCACCTGGTAGCCGTCGCGGACGGCGCGGGCCCCGACGAGATAGCCGCGCGCCTCGGTGAGCTTCACGGTGAGGACACCGAGGCCGCCGCGGCCCTTGCGCGGGTACTCGGAGACACGCGTGCGCTTACCGAAGCCGTTCTCGGTGACGACGAGCAGGTCGGCGTCGTCGCGCGCGATCTCGGCCGCGATCACCTCGTCGCCGGCGCGCAGCGACATCCCGCGGACGCCTTCGGTGGCGCGGCCCATCGCGCGGGCGTCCTCTTCGCCGAAGCGGATCGCCTGGCCCTTCTTCGAGATCAGCAGGATGTCGTCGCCCTCGGAGACGTGGCGGACGCCGACGAGCTCGTCACCCTCGCGCATCTTGATCGCGATGATCCCGTCGGCCTTGAGCGGCGTGTTGTACTCGGCCAGCTTCGTCTTCTTGACGACGCCGTTCTTCGTCGCGCAGAGGAGGTACTCGGCCTCGGTGAACTTCCGCGTCTGGATCACGGCGCGGACGAGCTCGCCCTGGCGGAACGGCAGCAGGTTGACGATCGCCCGGCCCTTCGACTGGCGCGAGCCGAGAGGCAGCTCGTGCACCTTGAGGCGGTAGACCTTGCCGACGGAGGTGAAGAAGAGAACGAAGTCGTGGGTCGAGGCGACGAAGAGGTGCTCGATGTAGTCCTCGTCCTTCAGATCCATGCCCATCACGCCGATGCCGCCGCGGCGCTGCTCCTTGTAGGCCGTCACAGGCAGGCGCTTGATGTAGCCGGAGCGCGTGATCGCGATGACCATGTCCTCCTCGGCGATCATGTCCTCGAGCTCGAGCTCCTGCTCGCCACCGATGATCTCGGTGCGGCGCTCGTCGTTCTTGCCGTAGATGTCGCGGAGCTCGAGCAGCTCGGTCTTGATCAGCGCGTCGATCTTGGCCTCGTCCGAGAGGAGCGCGCGCAGCTCGCCGATGCGCTCCTGCAAGTCGGCGTATTCGTCCTCGACCTCCTTGCGCGCCAGGCCGGTGAGGCGTGCGAGGCGCATCTCGAGGATCGCGGATGCCTGGATCTCGCTCAGCGCGAACGACTCCATCAGGCCGGTGCGAGCCTCCTCGGTGTCGGTCGAGGCGCGGATCAGGGCGATGACCGCGTCGAGGTTGTCGAGCGCGATCAGGAAGCCCTTGAGCACGTGTGCGCGCTTCTCGGCCTGGCGCAGCTCGTGCTGCGACCGGCGCGTGACGATCTCGCGCTGGAAGTCGAGGTAGTAGCGGACGAGCTCGAGCAGCGAGAGCGTGCGCGGGACGCCGTCGACGAGGGCGACGGCGTTGTAGCCGAAGCTCGACTGCAGGCCCGTGTGCTTGTAGAGCTTGTTCAGCGCCACCTGTGGGATCGCGTCGCGCTTCAGCTCGATCTGGATCCGCATGCCGGAGCGGTCGGAGTGGTCGGCGAGATCGGAGATCTCGGTCAGCACCTTCTCGTGGACGAGGTCGGCGATCTTCTTGATGACGCCGTTGTCGCCGCCCTTCTTGACGCCGTAGGGGAGCTCGGTGACGATCACGGCGCTCTTGCCGCCGCGCAGCTCTTCGATGTGGGCGCGCGCGCGCATGACCACGCGGCCGCGGCCGGTGCGATACGCGTCGCGGATCCCGGAGCGGCCGACGATGATCGCGCCGGTCGGGAAGTCGGGGCCCTTCACGTGCGCCATCAGATCCTCGACGTTCGCGTCGGGATTCTCGATCAGCGTGACGATCGCGTCGACGACCTCGCCGAGATGGTGCGGCGGCATGTTCGTCGCCATGCCGACAGCGATGCCGGCGGAGCCGTTGACGAGCAGGTTCGGGAAGCGGGCCGGCAGGACGAGCGGCTCGCGCTTCGACTCGTCGTAGTTCGGGCCGAAGTCGACGGTGTCCGACTCGAGGTCCTGCAGCATCTCCTCCGCGAGGCGGCGCAGGCGGGCCTCGGTGTAGCGCATGGCGGCCGGCGGATCGTCGTCGATCGAGCCGAAGTTGCCCTGACCGTCGACGAGCGGATAGCGCAACGAGAACGGCTGGGCGAGGCGGACGAGGGTGTCGTAGATCGCGAGGTCGCCGTGGGGGTGATGGTTGCCCATCACGTAGCCGACGATGTTGGCGCACTTCACATAGGGCCGCCCGGGCCGGTTACCGTTCGCCCACATCGAGTAGAGGACGCGGCGATGCACCGGCTTGAGGCCGTCACGCACGTCCGGGAGGGCGCGCGCGACGATGACGCTCATCGCGTAGTCGAGGAAGCTCGAGCGCATCTCCTGCTCGAGCTCGCGCGACTCGATCCGCCCTGCTCCGAGCGCGCCGGTGTCGACTTCAGACATGGTCTAGCGCCCGCTCATACGTCGAGGAACTTGACGTCTTTTCGCGTTCTGCTCGATGAACTCGCGGCGTGGCTCGACCGCGTCGCCCATCAGCATGGAGAAGACCCGGTCGGCCGCGTGCGCATCCTCGACGTCGACGCGGATCAGCAGCCGCTTGGCGGGGTCCATCGTGGTCTCCCAGAGCTGGTCGGCGTTCATCTCGCCGAGACCCTTGAAGCGCGAGATCTGGATGCCGTGCTTCGCCGCATCGAGCACGCGCGAACGGAGGGCGTCGTAGGTCTCGGCGACCACGAGCTCCTTCCCGATCGTGATCGTGAAGGGCGGCTTGCCGACGAGCTCGACGAGCTTCGCGTACGCCTTGCGGACATGCGCATAGATCGGCGAGCCGAGGAGCTCGATCGGGATCTCGATGTTGCGGGTCGTGCTCGTCTCGGTCTCGACGAGCTTGACGCGGAACGCCTCGGCGGACTGCTCGAGGAACGAGAGCTCGTAGCCGTTCGGGGCGATCTGCGCGATCGCAGCCGAGACCGCGGAGGGCCCGTCGATCTCGTGCTCGACGAGACGGTGCTGCAGCATCAGGTCGACGGCAGGCGCGCCGAAGTCGGAGCGCAGGCGCGACGAGTAGCCCTCGTACTGCGCGAGCTCCCGCGAGAGCCGCTCCCACTTGGCCTCGGTGAGCTTGACCTCGTTGCCCTCGCGGTCCCTGAGCTCGGTCGCGGGGATCCGGTCGCGGCCGAGGAGCTCCTCCAGCTGGCTGTCCTTCTCGAAGTAGAACTCCTGGCTCGCCGCGTTCCCGAGCTTGACCTTGTAGAGCGGAGCGGCCGCGATGTAGACGTAGCCGCCCTCGATCAGCTCCGGCATCTGCCGGTAGAGGAACGTGAGGATCAGGGTGCGGATGTGCGAGCCGTCGACGTCGGCGTCGGTCATCACGATCACGCGGTGGTAGCGGAGCCGCGAGAGGTCGAACTCGTCGCTGATGCCGGTGCCGATCGCGGTGATCATCGCCTGGATCTCGTTGTTCGAGAGCACCTTGTTGATGCGGTTCTTCTCGCTGTTGATGATCTTCCCGCGGAGCGGCAGGATCGCCTGGAAGCCCCGGTCGCGGCCCTGCTTGGCGGAGCCGCCGGCGGAGTCGCCCTCGACGATGAAGAGCTCGGCGGAAGAGGGATCGTTGATCGAGCAGTCGGCGAGCTTGCCCGGGAGCGACATGCTCTCGAGGGCAGACTTGCGGCGGGTGAGCTCACGCGCCTTCCGCGCTGCGAGCCGCGCGCGGTTGGCGGCAACAGCCTTCGCGACGATCTGCCTCGCGTCCTGCGGGTTCTCCTCGAGGAACTCGGAGAGGCCGGCGTTGACCGCGGTCTCGACGAGACCGGCGATCGCCGGGTTGCCGAGCTTGCCCTTGGTCTGCCCCTCGAACTGCGGGTTGGTCAGCTTGACGGAGATGACGGCGGCGAGGCCCTCGCGGACGTCCTCGCCCTCGAGGTTGTCCTCCTTCTCCTTGAGCAGGCCCTTCTCGCGCGCGTACCGGTTGAGCGTGCGCGTCAGGGCGGAGCGGAAGCCCTGCATGTGGGTGCCGCCCTCGACCGTGTTGATGTTGTTCGCGAAGGAGAAGACCGACTCCTGGTACGAGGTGTTCCACTGCATCGCGACCTCGGCGTAGCCCGCGTCGGTCTCGCTCTCGAAGTAGGCGATGTGCTTGTGCGACGCGTCCTTCGTCTGGTTCACGTAGGCGACGAAGTCCTTGATGCCGCCCTCGTAATGGAACTCGTCGGTCTCGCCGCCGGCGCGCTCGTCCGTCAGGGTGATGCGGAGGCCGCGTGTGAGGAACGCCGTCTCGCGCAGGCGCTGGAGCAGCGTGTCGCGCGAGTACTCGGTCTCCTCGAAGATGGATGCGTCGGGCAGGAACGAGATCGTCGTACCGGTCGAGGTCGAGGTTCCGACCTCCTGGACGTCGCCCTGGGGGACGCCGCGGGCGAACTCCTGGCGATAAACCTTGCCATCCCGCGAGACCTCGGCGATCAGCCAGTCCGAGAGCGCGTTCACGACCGAGACGCCGACGCCATGGAGGCCACCGGAGACCTTGTAGCCCTCGCCGCCGAACTTCCCGCCGGCGTGCAGCTTCGTCAGGACGACAGTCAGCGCCGAGAGGCCCTGCTCCTCGATGAGGTCGACCGGGATGCCCCGGCCGCGGTCCGTGACGGTGATCGAGTTGTCGGGATGGATGAGGACTTCGACCGTATCGTTGAAGCCGGCCATGGCCTCGTCGACCGCGTTGTCCACGACCTCGTAGACCAGGTGATGGAGGCCGCGCGGGCCCGTCGAGCCGATGTACATACCCGGTCGCAGGCGGACCGGCTCCAGGCCTTCCAGCACCTGGATGTCCTTCCCGGAGTATGTGGCACTGGCCTCGTTGGTCGACATAGAGATAGAGTCGGACGCTCGTACAGAGAAAATGCCTGCAAAACAGGCATTTATCCGACGTCAGAAAGTATATCAGACCGGGCGGTCTGAGCGGTGCCGAGCAAGGCCTAGCATGACCGCTCTGCGGACGCTGTCGCGCAGCTCTTCG
>CAIYXH010000008.1 GCA_903930195.1 uncultured Actinomycetes bacterium
CGTCGTCGAGGGCGCCAGCGTGCTCGGCGACGACTTGGAGACGAGCCCGACGATCGCGAACGCCGCGACGAACGCGACGAGCCCTCCGCCGATCACGATGATCCTGCGCCTCTTCGGGCTCATGCGCTCCCCACTTCCGCGGTAGTCGGTTGCTCGACGCCGTCGTCGAGGTCGTACGGATGAATGGCTTCGAAGCGCACGCGCGCGGCCTCCAGGGCGGCCTCGACCGCAGCCTCGTCCTCCCAGCGGAATGCCACGGCGACGCCGCAGTTCGGGCTCACCTCGCGCGGGCCGGGAACGAGGCGCGCGGCCAGGCCTGCGCGCTCGAGCGTCCGCTCGCCGCGCATGGCGTGCTCGGACGCATAGAACGAGACGACACCGCCCCACTTCATGCGCGCGCCTCGGCGGCCTCGGCGCGCTCCCGCGTGGCGATCGAGCGAACGGCGGCGAGCGCCGCGTCGATGTCGGCCTCGGTGGTCGCGTGCCTCCACGAGAACCGCACGGTCCCGTTCGGCGCGGTGCCGAGCGACCGGTGCGCTGCGGGTGCGCAGTGAAGCCCGGCGCGCGTCATCACGCCCCACTCGTCGTCGAGGAGCCGCGACACAGTCGCCGAGGGGATCTCGCCGACGTTCAGCGAGACGATCCCGACGTTCCTGGCCGTGTCGAACGGCCCGAACACGGTGACGCCCGGGATCGTGGCGAGCCCCTCCCGGAACCGCCCTCCCAGCGCCGCCATCTGCGTCTGGATCTGCTCGATCCCCGTTTCCCTCAGAAAATCCGCAGACGCGCCCAGCCCGACGATGCCCATACCGTTCAGCGTGCCACTTTCGTACCGGTCGGGGGCGAAATCCGGTTGAACCTCCAGCTCCGAGAGACTGCCGGTGCCGCCGCGCATCAGCGGCTCGATCTCGACACCGGGCGCGATGTAGAGGAGCCCCGTCCCCGTCGGGCCTAGCAGGCCCTTGTGCCCCGGCATCGCGACCGCGGACGCGCCGAGGGCCTCGACCGCGAGCGGCACGTGGCCGGCGCTCTGCGAGGCATCGAGGATGAAGGGGACCCCGGCGTCCCGGGCTGCGGCCGCCAGAGCCGCTGTAGGCAGGATCGCGCCCGTCACGTTCGACGCATGCGTCGCCACGGCGAGTCCGGCGCCGCGGAGCGCCTTGGCGAACCGCTCGAGCTCGAGCTCCCCGGTCTGCCCGTCGGCCGGCACGACGTCGATGTCGATCCGGCCGCGCTGCTCGAGGTGGCGCAGCGGCCGCATCACCGAGTTGTGCTCGAGCGAGGTCGTGACGACGCGCGCGCCCGGGGTGACGAGGCCGTAGATCGCCAGGTTCAGCCCCTCGGTCGCGTTCTTCGTGAAGATGAGATCGTCGGGCGAGGACGCGCCGAGCAGCTCGGCGAGGCTCTCGCGCGCAAGGCTGACCGCACGCGACGCTGCGATCGACCGCCGGTGGCCCGAACGGCCTGTGTTGCCGCCCGCCTCGGCGAAGTAGCGTTGGATCGCCTCGAGCACGACCGGGGGCTTCGGCCACGACGTCGCCGCATGATCCAGGTAGACCTCCGTCGGCGCCGCCATCGAGAGCGATGGAAGCCGACCTGACGAGAATCGTCAAGTACGACGGCAAACTCCGACGGAGTACGCTTGCTCCATGCGGCGCGCGCTCGCCTCGCGGATCCAGGCCGTTGCGCTCGCAGGCGGCGCGGCTCTCGCCCTCGCCGCGGCCGGTGCGGGCTCGGGTCTCGCCGGTTCGAGCTCGCAGGCGTTCTCGATCGCCTACGACAACCATCTCTGCACGTTCCCGTTCACGATCGTCGTCAAGGCGAGCGGAACCCCGACCGACCTCGTCGGCTTCGAGTTCACCGGCCCCGCGACCGTCACGCTGAAGAACGCGAAGACCGGCCGCACCGCCGTCCTGCACCAGACCGGCACCTACGCCGTCAATCCGAAGAGCCAGAGCGTCTCCTTCTCCGGCGAGCGGCTCTGGTTCCGCCCCGAGGGTGCGCCGTTCCTCGTCACGACCGGAAAGGGAACGCTGAACGCGCCGAACTTCGTGCTCGACGCGTCGCACCTGACAACGAAGGTCATCGACCCGTGCGTGCTGCTCGGGCCGACGCAGCCGGTCTCGACCACGTCGACGGCCGTCGCGCCGCCGTGGCGGCTCCCGAACGACTCCCTGACGCACATCGCCCACGCGGGGCTGATCCCGGTGGTCGGCAACCTCGTCCGGCACGACCACGTCCATCTCGACATTCGCGTCAACGGGCGGCCGATCACGATCCCGGCCGGCGTCGGCATGGCCGCACCCGGCGACGACGGCCCCTGTCCACCGTCAGGCGCCAACACGGTCGGCGACTGCGCCTCGGGACACGTCTGGTTCGCCAAGGTCGCAACGGCACCGATCCACACCCACAGCTCGGCAGGGCTGATCCACATCGAGTCCGACCGCAAGGGCTCCTTCACCCTCGGCCAGTTCTTCGACGAGTGGGGCGTGCGCCTGACGGCAACCTGCCTCGGGCCGTACTGCACGGGCTCCGGCAAGCAGCTCCGCGTCTATGTCGACGGGAAGCGGTTCAGCGGCAGTCCACGCAACGTCGTGCTCACGAACCACCAGGAGGTCGCGCTCGTCTTCGGCGGCGCCTCGGCGTTCCGCTCCGTGCCCTCGACCTACACCGGCGGCTGGCCGGGCGTCGGCTGCGGCGGCAAGGGCGAGACGTCGTGCCTGCTGCCCGTCAAGGGCTAGCCGAAGAGAGAACGCCCAGGGACTGGCTAGCCGGCTCGGCCCTGCCTGTCCCACTCGACCCGCCGCGAGCTACCCGAGGCCACACCAGGACAGACCAGAGGTCGGTCCCTGGAACGGCGTGCCGGCCGGCCAGGGGCTGGCAGCCGGCACGGCCGGTGCTGTCCCACTCCAGACGCTGCGCACTCCCTGCGACACGACCAGGGACAGACCAGAGGTCTGTCACTCGACTGGCGCGAACGTGTGAGCCGGCTAGGAGACGACGAGCGGGCTCGTCTTCGAGCCGAGCTTGCTCGTGATCGACCACTTGCCCGCGGAGAGCGTGATCAGCACGGAGCGCTTGCCGACGAAAGAGGCGCTGGTGAGGTTGAGCGCGTGATGCTTCGCCGGGACGAGCACGAGACCGCCGTTCGTGCTCTTGTCCGTGATCGTCAGCGTGTACTTGCCGGAGGCGAGCTTGGTGACCGGCTTGCCCTTCATCGTCAGCGCCACCGTGCCGTTCGCGGCGACCGACGCTGCGAGCGTGCCCTTGGCGATGTTCGAGCCGACGATGTCGCTGCTGGTGGTCGCCTTGGTCGAGAACGGGCCCGTCCACTTGACGGCAACCGGCTTCGTCCCGACGACGTCGGCCGAGGTGCGGAAGGTGTGGATGACCGTCGGCGCATCCGAGCTCGCCCACGTGTAGGTCGAGTTCGGCTGGAGATTGACCACGTCCGAGCTCGAGTACTCCTCGCCCTGATCCATGTTGTCGGCGATGTTGACGCCGGGGCCGAGCAGCTCGAAGTACGGCACCCAGGTGCAGGGGCCGATCGACGCGAGATTGAACGAGTAGTAGCCGGCCGGGATGAGGGTCGGCGATCCGGTTGTGGTGCCGACCGGCGTGCCGTTCGGCAGCGCGACCGTGATCGCGCCCGTCAGGTCGAACGTCACGACCGCTACCAGCGTATCGGCGGAGCGGGCCTGCGTCGCAGTGGTCGCCGTCGTCGCACCGGCAGCCGAGGCGAAGGCGAAGAAGCAGACAGCGAGCGCGCTTGCGGCAATTCCACGGAGCGTCATCGTCGACACTCCTACGAGGGTACCACCCTGCCCCCGCGACCCGCTAGGGGTCTTTGGCGACATCCCCGTCGTTGCTCGGGTGACCGAAGACGCTGTATCGCACCGATCCGGCGCGGCCCAGCGGCGGCGCTTGATTTCGCCACCGGCCCCTAGCTGGGACGATTGCGACTACGGCTCACAGCACCCACGAGCCGATGTGCGGGCTGATCCAGGCCGTGTAGACGATGGCCGCGATGTAGAAGCCGCCGAGAAACCACCAGGCGCCGATACGGCCCTGGCCGGCGAGGACGTGCTGGCGGAGCGGGCAGGCGCCCGAGAGCGTCGCGAAGAAGCCGAGCAGGACGGCGCCGACGACGATCGCGACGTACGCCCAGACGCCGGACGGGGTCGTGCCCACGGCGATCAGTCCATGGCCGTAGGTTCCCGCGATCACGCGCACGAGGCCGAAGGCGAGCCACGAGCCGACGACGAGGGCCGCCGCGCCCTTGAGCAACTCCGTGTCGCGGACGAGTACCCAGTCGCGCAGGCCGCCGATCGTGCACATCCGGGAGCGCTGTCCCAGGTAGCCGACGGCGAGGCCGACGAGGAGCGAGGCGATCGAGACGGTCATCGCCGCGCCACCCAGCGCAGGCCGAGCGTCGCCGCGACGATGCCGCCGCCCACCCCGAGGAGCGCGACCGCGCCGCCGAGGTCGCCGAAGCCGGTGCAGATCAGAATCCGGGTCGGGCAGCCCCCGACGAAGAGCGCCGTGCACATCACGACGGCGCCGAGGACGAACTGGCGCGCGTTCCCGCCGAGGTTGACCGCGCGGTACTCGCCGTTCTGCGCGGCGGCGAGGAACGAGCCGACGACGACGCCCACCACCGTCAGCAGCGGCCATTTCGCGCCTGCGGTGGTCACGAAGAGCTTCGTGCCCTCGGTGTGGTTGAGGATCCAGTCGGCGAGGTCGCGTCCGTGGCAGGCCGAGCAGATCCCGTACGCCGCCGGCGGCGAGATGTCGAACCACTGCCCGGCGACCGCCGCGAGGAACGCCGCAGCGAGGCCGTAGAAGACGACGGAGCGCGGAAGGCGGCCGATACGGGCGGCGAGGCCGCTGCTCATGGAGCCGCGCACGCGGTCGCCGCCCCGCCCGACGACGCGGGAGCCGCTGCGCCGTTCGGCACGAAGCGTAGGCCGCCTCCGACGAGCACGCCGACGACGGCGAGCGCGACGAAGGCGTGGCGGCGCAAGAAACGGCGCCGCGGGGCAGCCGCCTCCGGCTCCATCACCTCGAGCGTCGAACTCTCGTCAGGCACGCCGCCACTGTAGCGCCGCAAGGGGCGGATTTGCCCGGGCGGACCCGGGTAGCCACTACCGCATGCCCCGCGTCCGCAAGCCGAATGCATGGCTCCGGTTCGTCGACCTGACGCTCGAGGTCGTCGGGTCGTTCTGGAGCTTCGTCGCGTCGGTGGCGTTCCTCACCGCCTGGGCGGTCGTAGGCCTCTTCGACGGCTTCTCGAACACCTGGCAACTCGTCCTCAACACGGTGGCGTCGGTGATCGCGTTCGTCCTCGTCTTCTTGATCCAGTACAGCCAGAACCGCGACACGCGCGCGCTGCACCTGAAGCTCGACGAGGTGCT
The DNA here is from genome assembly GCA_903930195.1 of uncultured Actinomycetes bacterium. Lineage (GTDB taxonomy): Bacteria > Actinomycetota > Thermoleophilia > Gaiellales > Gaiellaceae > PALSA-600. Next base: position 5,415 of record CAIYXH010000008.1, read on the forward strand.
CCGCAGCGTCTCGGAGTCGCCCGACCGCTTCGTGCATCTCGAACGGAAGAACGATTCCGAGATCGAGGAGCTCGGGATCGGCTAGCGCCGAAGCGGTGATGTGATCGTGATGTGCGTGACGGGCACGGCGAAGCGCTTCTGGGCGGCCTCGCCGGCGTCGGACTCGAGCCAGGTCGACTCGTCGTCGGTGCGGCTGACGACGACGACCTGATCCGGATCGAACGTCCGGATCTCGTCGTCGATCGCCTGGAGGGGGTCTGTGTCGCCGACCTTGGTCTCGACGTCTGTGGCCGGAAGCGCGTCGGCCACGTCGTCGGCGCGGCGGGCCGCGTCGGCGCGAGCGTCGTCCTCGGCGTTCGTCAGCCAGTCGAGACGGGAGAGCTTGGATGCCGGCGCGACGACGTGCACCTCGGCGTCGCCGAAGCGATCGCCGATCGTGGCCTGGATCTCGTCGGCACCGATGTCTGAGGTTGGGATGACAAGTACGCGGTTGCTCATACCCCGCTGATTCCTGCCGCGCAACGCAGCGAAACATGGGTTCCCTCGACAGGAAGGACGTTTCGCCTTCGACGGGGCGGGGTACGGGGACACGCGTGGGCACGGACCGGGCGGTAGCCGCCTTCACGGATGGACCCGACCTTGCTCGCCGTCACGGCGAGTTGGTTACCGTGCCCCGCAACGTCAGCCAGCAGGTTAGGGGGAACGCATGAGTGGTGTAGGTCCGGTGCTTCAGCACGAGACGGTGCCGATCAGCGGCGTCGAGTACGCGGTCGCGCTGAGCGGTGAGGTCGACCTGCACACGGCGCCGGCGCTCAAGGCCGAGCTCTCCCGGCTGATCGAGCTCGGGGCCCAGCGGATCGTGGTCGAC
>CAIYXH010000009.1 GCA_903930195.1 uncultured Actinomycetes bacterium
CGGCCCAGGCCTGGTCGCGGAAGTGGCGCTTGACCTCGCCCACGATCGTCGGGATCGCGTAGGTCTCGAGCGCGACGCCGCGCTCCAGGTCGAAGCGGTTGATCGCCTTGATCAGGCCGATCGTCGCGACCTGGACGAGATCGTCGAACTGCTCGCCGCGGCCGACGTAGCGGCGGGCGATCGAGCGGACGAGCGGCAGGCACTCCTCGATCAGGCGGTCGCGCGCGCCGATGTCGCCGTTCTCGTGGAAGGCGCGGAGCAGCGCCGTGCGGTCGGCTGAACGGACGTTGCTCATCCGGCCGTCCCCACCGGCTCGTTGAGCCGGCGCTCGAGGCGCAGCGACGGCACGCCGTCGTGCGGCACGATCTCGGCCACCTGGACGAGCCGGCCGAGGATGCGGGAGAGCGAGAGCGGCTCGGCATCGGGGCCGGTCGCGAGCGCCGCTTCGGAGACGGGCGCGATCGTGACCTCGACGCTGCGGTCGCGCACGACGAACGAGAGCTCGACCGGCGCACCGGACGGCACGGCCCGCGAGAGCGAGGTCTCCACCGCCAGCTGGAGCTCCTCGAGCTGCTCGAGCGAGAGATCGGTGAGGGTGGCGAGGCCGCCGACGATCAGCCGGACGGCCGGCAGCGACCGCCGGTCGTTCGTGACGGACAGCCGGAGGACGTCGTCGCTCATGCCGCTCTCACGAGCGCGCACAGCGATGTCCGGATCAGCGCAGCCTGCATTCGATCTCCCTCGTAGCCCTCATCGCGTCCTTCCCCGACGGGATGCCGGCGAAACGTCAGGCCTGTGCGTCGCCGAGCGAGTCGACGACGCTGAGATCGGCGGTCAGATGCGTGATCTCGAAGACGCGGCGGACGGCCCGGTCAAGCGGGCTGACGACCCGCAGCTCGACGTTGCGTGCCGCGAGCGAGCGCTTCGCGACGACGAGGGTGTTCAGCGCCGAGGAGTCGAGAAAGCTCACCTCGGAGAGGTCGACGATCACGCGCGTCGTGACCTCGCTCGTTCCCTCGATCGCCTGGCCGAGCGCCGGCGCCGTCGCCATGTCGACCTCGCCCGACGCCGTGACGGTGAGCACACCGGCCGCGTGAGTTGAGTGGAGCTCGAAAGGCGGAGGCGGCGTTGTCATCGTTCGGGGCAACTGCACAAGACTTGCGCAGCCAAGCTAGCACGAAGGTCGACCATCCTCGCCGTTCCTTACGCCCCGGTGAGGGTCGCGGGCTCGGTCGGCACGGGAACGCCGCGGCGACGCTTGAGCGTGACGTTCGTCCCGCGCTCCGTGCGGTCGATCTCGACCTCGTGCATCAGGCTCTCCATCAGGAGGATGCCGCGCCCGCGCTCGTCGTTCGCGACCGGCTCGCGCCAGGCGCCCTGGTCGGAGACCTCGATGCGCAGCAGCTCCTCGTCGACGCTCAGCGAGAGGCGGAAGGTACCGCCGCCGGCGCCGTAGGCGTGCTCGATCGCGTTGTTGCAGGCCTCGCTCACGGCGACGACGACGTCGGCCGATTCGTCGCCGGCCGTCCCGATCCGCGCAAGCCACGCGCGCAGCCGGCGGCGCAGCTCGGGCAGCCCGCCCGGATCGGCCGGCAGCTCGACGCTGAAGGTGACGGTGGCGTCGAGCACGGCGAGAAGCAGGGCGACGTCGTCCATCGGCGCGCCGATCTCGGTGCCCACGGCCCGCAGCACCTCGTCGGAGGTGATCCCCGGATGCTCGGAGAGAAGCTTCCCGAGGAGCGTGATGCCGTCCTCGATGTTCTCGCCGCGGCGCTCGACAAGCCCGTCGGTGTAGAGCGCGAGCCGCGCCTGCTGGGGGAGGACGACCCGTGCCTCGACGACGTCATCCGGCGTGGCGACGCCGAACGGCGGTGACGAGGCGGCGTCGAGCCGCTGGATCTCGCCCGATTCGCGGTCGACGAGGAGCGGCGGCGGATGCCCGGCGCAGGCGTAGGTCAGCTCGCCGGCGAGCGGGTCGATGCTGACGCACGCGGCGGTGATCATTTCCTCGTCGTTCACGTGCCGGAGCATCCGGCGCATCAAGTCGGCCGGCGAGACGCAGTCGTAGGCGTACGCGCGGAAGACGCTGCGCTGGCGGCCCATGATCGTCGCAGCCGCGACGCCCTTGCCGCTGACGTCGCCGACGCAGAGCTGGATGAAGCCGTCCGCCCGGACAACGGCGTCGTACCAGTCGCCGCCCACCTCGACGTCGTCGCTCCCGGCGAGATACTCGCCTTCGAGCCTGACGCCCGGCAGGCCGGGGAGCCGGTCGGGCAGGAGACTCTGCTGCAGGCGGCGCGCGAGCTCGTGCTCGTGCTCGGCGATCCGCGCGCGCCCGAGCGCGCCGACAGCCTGGTCGGCGAAGCCCGCGAGCAGCTCCCACTCCGTCGGCGCGAGCCGGTGGCGGCTCGTGAGCAAGGTGATGCTGCCGACGGGCGGCTCTCCCGGCGGGCCGGGGATCGGAACCGAATGCGCGTCGCGCAGGCGGCGCCCGGAGTCGACGTAGAGCGCCCGGAGCGTCGGCTCGTCCTCGAGCGAACGGCTCGCGCGCTCGCCCCGGCCGAGCCGCGCGATCTCCGCGACGACGAGATCGAGGTCGCGGCTGCGCGGGAGGCTCGCGGTGCGGATCTCGTCGCCCGCCTCGGAGTCGACCGCGACGACGGGGACGGCATCGGGAATGGCCGAGCGGAGCGATTCGAGGGCGGCGTCGGCCACCTCGCCGGGCGTGGCGGCGATGGCGAGCGCGCGGGTGAGGCGGGCCCAGGAGTGTGCGAGCGAGGCCTGGATGTCGGTCTCGCGGCGCGAGCGGAGCACGACGTAGGCGAGGATCGCCGCCACGAAGAGCAGGGCGCCGCCGACCGAGACCAGGGTGAGCAGGAGCGAGCGCCGCGCCTGGGCGTAGACCGTCGAGGACGGCTGGTCGATCGCGATCGTCCACTGCGGGAGCGACGAGCGCGAGACCGCGATCACGCGCCCGCCGGAGCCGTCGAAGCCGGCGCCGGCGATGTCGCCGCTCGCGGACTTCTCCGTCCGGTGGAGCAGCGCGAGGTTCGAGACCTTCTGCAGGTTGGCGAGCAGCAGCTGGCCGTCCCGGTCGACGACGGTGAGCCCCTCGAAGCCGAGATCGGAGCTCTGCGCCGACGAGCTCGAGGTTCCGCCGAGCTCGATCTACCCGATCAGGACGCCGGAGCGGTGGCCGTTCGCCGCGCTCGTCGGGACGGCCACGACGACCACCGGCTTGCGCGTCCGCCGTCCGACGATGCCGGCGCTGATGTAGGGCTTGCCGGTCGTCATGACGCGTTTGAAGTAGTCGCGGTCGACAACGGACGTGGCCGCCGAGCCGGCAGTCGAGCTCGCGCGGACGTGCCCGGAGGCGTCGATCCAGGCGATGTCGCCGCTGAAGGAGGCGCCACCCGCCTTGTGGACGCGGGCGAGGTACGGCTCGATCGCAGCCGGCTCCCCGCTCACGACGGTCGGCGACGCGGCGATCGACTCGAGCAGGGCCACGTCGCCCTGGAAGTAGGTGTTCACGACCCCGCCGACGAGGAGCACGCGCGCGTTCAGGTCGCTGAGCGCGCGATGCCGGTTGCCGTCGTACTGGCGGACGGCGAGGATCGTCGAGAGCGTCGCCAGCAGGACGATCGCGATGCCTGCGCCGGCGATGAGCCGGCGGCGAAAGGTCGACGGGCTGACGCGGATCAGCCGGTCGATCGGCCCGACGCGGTCGTCCTCGCCGGAGGGGAACCGCAGCCGCCGGCCGCGCCACCCTCTCCGTTCCCCTGCGCGCGGTGCGCTCATCTCTCCGCCCTCATTCCGGTCGATCCCCTCGGCTTCCCGACCACGGTCGAGAGCCTATCGACTGGCCCTGGAGCGAGAAACCCGGAAGGATCGCAGCCTGCGGAACGGCTAGGTTGTTCGCATGGACGAGCGGGCGGTACGCAAGGCGCGAAACGAGACCTGGTTCCGCGACGTCAACGAGCGGCTCGAGCTGCACGCGGGACTGCGCGCCGGTCCGCCCCCGACCTTCGAGATCGTCTGCGAGTGCGACCGCGAGGCGTGCACCGAGCGGATCGAGGTCGGATTCGCCGCCTACGAGCGGGTTCGCCGCGACTCGACGGCGTTCATCGTCGTCCCGGGACATGCAGATACGGAGATCGAGCACGTCGTGGCCCGGCGTGACGCCTACGAGATCGTCTCGAAGCTGGGCGCGGCAGCTGCAGTCGCCGAGCTATCGGATCCGCGAAACGGGGCATGAACACCAGGTGACAACCCTCGGAGGGGTTTGCTGACGGCATGACCGCCTGCATGTACGAGATCGGGGCAGTCGCGCGCGAGCTGGGTGTCTCGCCGAGCACGCTCCGGAGCTGGGAGCGCCGCTATCGCACGGTCGTCCCGACGCGCGGTGAGAACGGCCAGCGGCTCTACGACTCCGACCAGATCCGGATCCTGCGGCAGATCCTGCTGCAGATCCAACGTGGCGTCCGCGCCCGCGCCGCCCACGACGCGGCCGGCGAGACCGGGGACGAGGCTGCGGTCATGGCGGTCGCGGAGCTGCCGCCGAGCATCGATGCGCCCGGTGCCGCCCGCCGGGCGGTGGATGCCCTGATCGCCGAGGCGGGCCAGGGTGCGGATCCCCAGTTCGCCTTCAATCTCCGCCTCGTCGCGAGCGAGCTCGTCAAGAACGCCGTCGTGCACGGCCTCGAGGGGGAGCGCATCCAGCTCGAGCTGCGTCTGCTCGCGCGCAGCGCAGAGCTGCGCGTGCGCAACGCGGGCGGCCGCTTCAGCCTGAAGAGCCTGCGCGGTCGCCGTCAGGGCGGTCGCGGCTTCGAGATCGTCGAAGCGCTCGCCGACGCCTGGACGATCGACACGGGCCCGCGCGGCACGACGGTCACCGTGCATCTCTCGGCGTAGCTGAGGCATGCCGTTGGCGTTCCCGTAGCGGGCTGACGCAAACCGCGTTCGTTTGAGCAGCAGGCAACGGCGGGCATGGCCGCTTGCGTGCCTCGCCTCCGCCGTTCGAGCCTCTCCGACCCCGGCCTCGCGCGGGTGCGCCACGGCAAGGGCTTCTCGTACCACGATGCCCGCGGGGCGACGATCCGCGACACGGCGACGCTGGAGCGGATCCACGAGCTCGCGATCCCGCCGGCGTGGCACGGCGTCTGGATCTGCACGGTGCCGAACGGGCACCTACAGGCGGCGGGCACCGACGCCGCCGGCCGTCGGCAGTACCTCTACCACCCCGCGTGGCGCGTGCACCGCGACCGGATCAAGTTCGAGCATGCCCTCGACTTCGGCGCATCCCTCCCCCGCCTCCGCCGCCGCATCCGCGCCCGGATCGCCGGCGAGGAGCTGAGCCGCGAGCGCGTGCTCGCGGCAGCCGTGCGCCTGCTCGACCTCGGCCTCTTCCGCGTCGGCTCGGACGAGTACGCCGAGGAGCATGCGAGCCACGGTCTCGCGACGCTCGAGAAGAGCCACGTCCACGTCTCCGACGGCGCCGTCTGCTTTCGCTACGTGGGCAAGGCAGGGAAGACCCAGACCCACCGCGTCGCCGACCTGGAGCTTGTCCGCATCGCCGCCCAGCTCCTGCGGCGGCGCGGTGCCGGGCAGGCGTTCCTGGCCTATCGCGGAGAGCGAGGCTGGAGCCGCGTCCACGCGGCCGACGTGAACGCGGCGGTCAAGGAACTCACCGGTGGCGACTTCAGCGCCAAGGACTTCCGCACCTGGCACGCGACGGTGCTCGCGGCGCTCGGGCTCGCCGCCAAGGGCGCCGCGCAGAGCGAGCACGCCCGCAGAGCTGCCGTGAACGACGTCATCCGGGAGGTCGCCGCCGAGCTCGGGAACACGCCGGCCGTATGCCGCGCCTCGTACGTCGACCACCGCGTGCTCGACCGCTACCGCGGAGGCGAGACGATCCCGGTGCCGCGCGGCGATCCGGCGGAGCCGAGGGTGCGCGAGCGGATCGAGCGCGCGGTGCTGCGTCTGCTGCGAGGCTAGGCGACGGCGTGGCGCGCGGCGGCTGCGACGTTCCGCAGCAGGATCGCCGTCGTCACCTGCCCGACGCCGCCAGGAACGGGCGTCACCGAGGCGATCGGCTCGACCGCTGCCGTGTCGACGTCACCGACCATCGAGCCGTCCTCGGCCTCGTTCGTGCCCACGTCGATGACAACGGCTCCGGGCCGCACGTGCTCGGCGCCGATCAGGCCGATCTGGCCGACCGCCGCAACGACGACATCGGCGCGGCGCGTGACCTCGGCGAGGTCACGCGTGCGCGAGTGGCAGACGGTGACCGTCGCGTTCTCGGCGAGGAGGAGCAGCGCAGCGGGCTTGCCGACGACCGTCGAGCGCCCGACGACGACCACGTCGGCGCCGACGAGTGGAACCTGCTCGTGCCGCAGGATCTCGACGACTGCCTCGGCGGTCGGCGGCGCGAAGGCCGGCAGGCCTGCGGCGAGCCGGCCTAGCGTCTCGGGGTTCGCGCCGTCGACATCCTTCGCCGGAGCGATGTGCTGCGCGGCCTCAGCAAGGGCCAGGCCCTCGGGGAGCGGGGCGAAGCAGATGATCCCGTCGACCTCCGTATCCGCAGAGAGCTCGTCGAGCCGGGCGACGACCTCGGCGGCCGTCGTTGCCTCGACGCGTCGCGTCGCGATGCCGACTCCCTCGGCCGCCTTGACGACCGACCCGGCATACCAGGCAGTGCCGGGATCGTCGGTCGCGACCAGCAGGGCGAGCGTCGGCTGAGCCCCGCCCGCGACCTCGGCGGCGACCGCCTCACGGATCGCGGCACCGATCGCGCGGCCGTCGATCAGGGTCATGCCGCAGCGATCCGGCGGCGGACGTTCGCGACGACGGCGTCTGCACGCTCGAGGTCGCGCTCCACGGCGCGGACATGCTCGTGCAGATCGGCGGCAAGCGTCTGGTCGGTGATCGACCCGAGATTGATCTCGATGTTGACGAGCGAGCTCGCGAGCGCTGCCCGAGCGGCCGCGGCGGCCGCAGCGATATCGGAGATGACGTTCGGATTCGACGTGTCGACGATCCGGTCGCAGAGATCGACCAGCTCCGCACCCGCGGCAGCTGTGCGGCGCGGGACGTCGGCCGCAGCCGCGAGAGCCTTCTGGATCTGCTCGCTCCGCTCGGCCTTCTCCGCGTCGCTCTCCTTCGGTAGGCGATAGGCGGCGATCACGGCCGTGAACGCCTCGGCGTCCTCGTCGGCGAGGCCGAGCGCCTCGGCCCGCCGAGCGCCGGCGCGCTCGCGCACCTGTCTCAGCACGGCTTCGTGCTCGGCAAAGGCCGGCTTGCCGATCGTCAGGTTGCAGACCATCTCCACCAGCCCGGCGGCAATCCCGGTCTCGAGCGCGGCTGCCGCGCCGCCGCCCGGTGCGGGCTCCGACGAGGCGAGCTGGTCGAGCCAGGCGCCGATCCGTTCCTCGTGCATCGCCCTAGTCTGCCCGGAGAAGCTCGGTCAGGCGCGGGACGATCGTCTTCAGATCGCCGACGACGCACAGATCGGCGAGCTCCATGATCGGCGCTCGCGGATCGGTGTTGATCGCGACGATCGTCCCCGAGCGCTGCATCCCGACCCGATGCTGGATCGCCCCGGAGATCCCGCAGGCGAGGTAGAGCCGCGGTGCCACGGTCTTGCCCGTCTGCCCGACCTGGGCCGCGCGGGGATACCAGCCGGCGCCGACGGCGGCACCTGTGGCGGCGACCGCGCCGCCGAGGGCGTCGGCGAGCCGCTCGAGCGCGGCGAAGCCCGCCGCCTCCCCCACGCCCCGGCCGCCGGCCACGACCACCTCGGCGTCCTCGAGCGCCCGCCCGCCGCTCTCCTCGCGTGTCGACTCGACGATCCGGGCAGCCGTCGAGAACGGCTCGAGTGCGACCGCGACAGGCACCACCTCGCCGGCCCCGCCGGTCTCGTGGGGCTCGCCGGTGCCGTCGCGGAAGAGCGCGATCCGCGGCGCCGAGGCCCAGGCCGACTCGACGGCCAGCGTGTCGCCGAGCACGAGCTGGCGTCCCACAAGCGTCCCGTCGCGATCCTCGACGGCGACGAGCCCCCAGTTCACGCCCGCTTCGAGCCGCGCCGCGAGGCCGGCTGCGACATCGGCGGCGAGCACCGATTGGGCGAAGAAGACGTTGTCGTAGTCCGCCGCGAGCGGCGCGAGCACGTCGACGCGCGGCTGCGGCAGGGGTGAGTCGAGCGCCGGGTCGTCGGCGACGAGGACACAGCGCGCTCCATGACGGCCGGCAAGCTCGGCGAGGCCTGACATGCCGGAGCCCGCGAGCAGCGCATCGGCTTCGCCGAGCGCCGCTGCCCGGGCGAGCACGGCGAGCGAGGCGGGGCGGATCGTCTCGCCCTGGTGCTCGATGAAGACGAGCGTCCTCACGCCAGGCTCCGTTCGCGCAGGAACGCGAGGATCTGCTCGGCGGCGGTGCCGTCGTCCTCGAGCGTCCGGGCTTCGGCACGCGGAGGCGACGGCGCGATCCCGAGCACGGCTGTCTGCGAGCCGGCGTCGCCGACCGCAGCTGCCGCAAGGCCGAGATCGGCGAGCCGGAGGAGCTCCTGGGGCTTCGCCTTCGCGCCCATGATCCCCTTGAGCGACGGGTAGCGCCGCTCGGTGCCCGCATCCACGACGCCGACGACGGCCGGGAGCGGTGCCTCGACGGTCTCCAGGCCGAGCTCGGTCTGCCGGCGCACGCGGACGTGTCCGTCGTCGAGCTGGATGGCGGTGGCCTGGGAGACGACCGGCAGGCGCAGCCGCTCGGCGACGGCGGCCCAGAGGAGCGCTCCGTCGGACTCGGCACCCTGCTGGCCGAAAACGACCAGGTCGGCCTGCTCGCGCGCGAGCGCCGCGGCGAGCACCCGTGAGGTGGCGAGCAGGTCGGAGCCCGCAATCGCCTCGTCGGCGACGAGCACCGCGCGGTCGGCGCCGAGGGCGAGCGCCTTCAGCAGCGCCTCGCCGGCCGCCTCGGGGGCAACGGTGACGACGACTAGCTCGGCCTCCGTCCCGGCCTCGCGCAACCTCAGCGCCGCTTCGAGCGCGGGCGCGTCGAGGCGGCTCAGCGCGAGCGCTCCGGCGGGCCGCTCCAGCCGGCGCGTTGCCGGATCGAGCCGCAGCGGACCATCGGGCACCACCTTCACGCAAACCGCGATCTTCACGGCCAGCACTCTAAGGTTCGGCTGTGGCGGGCGACCCCAAATCGCGGACGACGGAGTCCGGGATCGAGATCAAGCCGGTCTACGGGCCGGACGACGTCCAGGCCCGCGACGAGCAGCCGGGCGCGCCCCCGTTCACGCGGGGCGTCTATCCGACGATGTACCGCGGCAGGCCGTGGACGATCCGCCAGTACGCCGGCTTCGCCTCGGCCGAGGAGACGAACGCCCGCTTCCGCTACCTGCTCGACCATGGGCAGACCGGACTCTCGGTCGCCTTCGACCTGCCGACGCAGCTCGGCCTCGACTCCGACGACCCGCGCGCCCTCGGCGAGGTCGGGCGCACCGGCGTCGCAATCGACTCGCTGGCCGACATGGAGCTGCTCTTCGACGGGATCCCGCTCGACGGCGTCTCGATCTCGATGACGATCAACGCGCCGGCCGCGGTGCTGCTGCTGCTGCTCGAGCTCGTCGCGGAACGGCAGGGCGTCCCCTCGACCGAGCTGCGCGGGACAGTGCAGAACGACATCCTCAAGGAGTACGTCGCCCGCGGGAACTACATCTTCCCGCCACGGCCGTCGATGCGGCTGACGACAGATCTGTTCGCCTACTGCGCCGAGCGGATACCGCGCTGGAACACGATCTCGATCTCCGGGTACCACATCCGCGAAGCGGGCTCGAGCGCCGTCCAGGAGCTCGCGTTCACCGTTGCGAACGGGATCGCCTACTGCGAGGCGGCCGTCGCCGCCGGCCTCTCCCCGGACACCTTCGGCGAGCGGCTGTCGTTCTTCTTCAACGCCCACAACGACTTCTTCCAGGAGATCGCGAAGTTCCGCGCGGCCCGCCGGCTGTGGGCGCGGGTGATGGCCGAGCGGTTCGGCGCGACGAATCCGAAGGCGCTCGCCCTCCGCTTCCACGCCCAGACGGGCGGCTCGACCCTCACGGCGCAGCAACCCGAGAACAACGTCGTGCGCGTCGCGGTGCAGGCACTCTCGGCGGTGCTCGGCGGCGCACAGTCGCTGCACACGAACTCCTTCGACGAGGCGCTTGCCCTCCCGAGCGAGCGCGCTGCGACGCTCGCGCTGCGCACCCAGCAGGTGCTCGCCTCCGAGGCCGGAGTCGTCGACACCGCCGATCCGCTCGGCGGCTCCTACTACGTCGAGTCGCTCACCGACGAGCTCGAACTCCGAGCGTGGGAGCTGATCGAGGAGATCGACGAGCTCGGAGGTGCCGTGGCGGCGATCGAGGCCGGCTGGATGCAAGGCGAGATCGAGTCGTCGGCGTACACCTGGACGCGCGACGTCGAATCCGGTGAGCGTCCCATCGTGGGCGTCAACACCTATACGAGTACCGACGACGGCTCGACGCCGATCGAGCTCCACCGGCTCGACCCCGAGATCGAGCGCCGGCAGGTGGAGCGCCTCGCGCAGCTGCGCGGCGAGCGCGACGCAGCTGCAGCCGAGAGCGCCCTCGCCCGCCTCGGCGAGGCAGCCACCGGGACGGAGAACGTGCTGCCGCCGATGCGCGAGGCGCTCCTCGCGAGCTGCACGGTCGGCGAGATCTGCACCGTCCTCCGCGGGCTCTGGGGCACCCACGACCGCTGACGGCTGACGCCCGTGGGGCCGGCGCCTGGGGCCTGGCCCTAACCCTCGGAAGGGACGAACGCGGTCGCGCCGGACTCGGCCAAGGCAGCTTGCGCCGCGGCCAGGCGGGCGACCGGGACGCGGAACGGGCTGCAGGAGACGTAGTCGAGCCCGATCCGGTGGCAGAAGGCGATCGCGCGGGGCTCGCCGCCATGCTCGCCGCAGATGCCGAGCTTGATGCCGGGACGGGCCTCGCGGCCGAAGCGCGTGGCGATCTCGATCAGGCGGCCGACGCCCTGGACATCGAGCACCTCGAAGGGGTTGTGCTCGACGATCCCGTGATCGAGGTAGAAGGTGAGGAACTTGCCCTCGGCGTCGTCGCGCGAATAGCCGAGCGTCGTCTGGGTCAGGTCGTTCGTCCCGAACGAGAAGAACTCGCCGTAGGTGGCGAGCTCGCCGGCGCGCATGCAGGCGCGCGGCAGCTCGATCATCGTGCCGATCAGACAGTCGACGCCCGGGCTCTCCTCCGCCCAGACGCGCTCGGTGAGCTCGCGAAGACGGCGGAGCTCCTCCGCGTAGCTGACAAGCGGGTGCATGATCTCGACCTGCGGCGCCTCGCCCTTGCGCGCGACGGCAGCGGTGGCGCGGGCGATCGCGCGTACCTGCATCTCGTAGATCTCCGGGTACTGGAGCCCCAGCCGGCAGCCGCGGCTCCCGAGCATCGGGTTCGCCTCCTGCAGCGAGCGGATCCGCTCGCGCATACGCTCGCTCGTCGCGGCCTCCTCGCTCGGCAGGAACTCGTGCAGCGGCGGGTCCAGCAGGCGGATCGTGACGGGCAGGCCCGCCATGGCCTCGAAGATCCCCTCGAAGTCGGCCTGCTGGAAGGGCAGGAGCCGGTCGAGCGCCTCGCGGCGGAGCGCCTCGGTCTCGGCGAGGATCATCTCCTGCACGACCGGGAGCCGCTTGTCGCCGAAGAACATGTGCTCGGTGCGGCAGAGGCCGATCCCCTCGGCGCCGAAGGCCCGCGCACGGGCTGCGTCCTCGGGCGTATCGGCGTTCGTGCGCACCCGGAGACGGCGCATCTCGTCGGCCCAGCCGAGAATCGTGTCGAGGTCGTCGTTCAGCTCGGGCTCGACCAGCGCGACCGGCCCGGCATAGACGAGGCCCGAGCCGCCGTCGATGGTGATCGTGTCTCCCTCGCGCAGCTCCACCCCGCCGACGCGGATGATCGAGCCCTCGAGCGAGAGTGCGTCGCAGCCGGCGACACACGGCTTGCCCATCCCGCGGGCGACGACGGCCGCGTGCGAGGTCATCCCGCCGTGGACGGTGAGCACACCCTGCGCCGCGATCATCCCGTGGATGTCGTCCGGCGTCGTCTCGTAGCGGACGAGCACGACCGGGCCGTCGGCCGAGCGCTCGACGGCATGGTCGGCGTTGAGAACGATCGCACCGCTCGCGGCGCCGGGGCTTGCGTTGAGCCCGCGTGCGACCGGCTCGGGCGACAGCTCGGGATCGATGCGCGGATGGAGCAGCTGGTCGAGCGTGACGGGGTCGATGCGGGAGACCGCCTCCTCGCGCGTGATCAGCCCTTCGCCCGCCATCTCGACCGCGCTGCGGAGCGCGGCGGCGGCGGTGCGCTTCGCCGAGCGCGTCTGCAGCACGAACAGGCGGTCGTCCTCGACCGTGAACTCGACGTCCTGGACGTCGCGGTAGTGCGTCTCGAGCGTCGCGAGCGTCGCGAGCAGCTGGACGTAGGCGTCGGGCAGGACGCTCTCCATCGCCTCGACGGGAAGCGGCGTGCGGATGCCCGCGACGACGTCCTCAC
>CAIYXH010000010.1 GCA_903930195.1 uncultured Actinomycetes bacterium
AGCCGAGCCCGAGCTGACGGTAGGCCTTCGCGTTCCGCTCGATCTCGGGCGTCGGGTACGACGAGTTGCCGACGAGGATCTCCTGCGCCAGGAACATCACGTCGCACGCGTGCTCGAACGCCTCGACGTCGAGCTCGCCGTCCTCGCGGCGGAACTTCATCAGGTTCAGCGAGGCGAGGTTGCAGGCCGAGTCGTCGATCGACATGGACTCGGAGCACGGGTTCGACGCGTTGATGCGGCCGGTGTTCGGCAGCGTGTGCCACGCGTTGATCGTCGTGTCGTACTGGACGCCCGGATCGGCGCAGCGCCAGGCGGCCTCGGAGATGTCGTGGAGCAGTGCGCGCGCCTTGACCGTCTCGACGACCGAGCCGTCGGAGCGGGCGGTGAGGTTCCAGTCGGCGTCGGCGTCGACGGCCTGCATGAAGGCATCGGAGACGCGGACCGAGTTGTTTGCGTTCTGGTACTGGATCGAGCCCCAGTCGGGCGAGTCGAGCGACATGTCGTAGCCCGCCGCCTCGAGCACGCGCGCCTTCTCCTCTTCCTTCGCCTTGCACCAGACGAACTCGAGGATGTCCGGATGGTCGACGTCGAGGACGACCATCTTCGCGGCGCGGCGGGTCTTGCCGCCCGACTTGATCGTCCCGGCGGACGCATCGGCGCCGCGCATGAACGAGACCGGGCCGGAGGCGTAGCCGCCCTTCGAGAGCTGCTCCTTCGACGAGCGCAGGTTGGAGAGGTTGATGCCCGAGCCCGAGCCGCCGCGGAAGATGACGCCTTCGCGACGGATCCAGTCGAGGATCGAGTCCATCGAGTCCTCGATCGAGAGGATGAAGCAGGCCGAGCACTGCGGCTTCTCCTCGAAGCCGACGTTGAACCAGACCGGGGAGTTGAACGCGGCGAGCTGGTTGACCAGGATCGCCTTGAGCTCGTCCTCGAAGGTCTGCGCCTCGTCGTCGGTCGCGAAGTAGCCGTCGGCGCGGCCCCAGCTGCCGACCGTCGTGACGATGCGGCCGATCATCTGGCGCACCGTGCGCTCGCGCTCAGGGGAGCTCATCCGGCCGCGGAAGTACTTCTGCGCGACGATGTTGGTCGCGGTCTGCGACCAGAACTTCGGGAACTCGACGTTCTTCTGATCGAACGCCGGCTTGTCCTTGCCGGAGATGAACGCGTCACGCGTCTCCCACTCGATCTCGTCGAACGGATCCCGGCCGGGGATCGTGAAGTACCGCTTGACCGCGAGGGTCGCATCCTCGTTCGTGACGGAGTTCTGCAGCTTGCTCGGATCGATTTGGACCGTGCCCCCGCCTGCTCCTGCTGCCGCCGCCTGCTCCTGCTCTACGGATGCCATCTTCGTTGCTCCCCTCGGTTCGTCAAGTCAGTCGATGCGCTCCCCACGTCGCCTGTTGAGCGGACCGAGCAGCGTAGGAGCAGCGTCGGACGGAGCGGATCCCGGAAACCCTGTGCGGGTCCCGGTCTGCCTGAATTTTACCGGGCTGGATCGGCCTCCCGCCGCCGGCCGCGGCGAGGCGTCTAGGCGGTAGCGCCCGGGCCGTCGCCATCCTGGAAGCGGCGGACGAGCATGCCGATTCCGCCGGCGGCGATCAGGAGGATCGCAAGCGCGCCGAGGATGAGGAGCGGGAGCGGGAAGGAGTTCGGGTTGCCCGGCGTGATCTTGTTGATCGCCTTCGAGAGGCCCTTCGCCTGGGTCGGGGCCTTGCCGCCGTCCTTGATCTGGACGCTGGAGATCGCGAGCGGGCCGACGGCGCTCACGCTCGGCAGGGCGGTGTGCTCTTTCGGGATCTTCTTCTCGTGCTTGATCGCTGCGGCAAGTGCGCGCGGGATGTCGTCCTTCGCGCTCGAGTAGATCGCGATGTCGCTCGGCAGATGCGCGATCGCCTGGTGGTAGCAGGCGAGCGGATAGACGTTGTTGATCGTGCCGTCGTACCAGTCGGCCATCAGCCGCTGCCAGCAGGGCTGGGCTGCCGTCGACTGCGTCGCGGCGCCCGCCGGGCTCGTTGCGGAGCCGCCGGCGACGGCCACCTAGGCGGCGATGAGGGCGAGAAAGATGAGGAGACGTTTGCTCATGGTGGTACTGGTCCGACCCGCGGAGTATGACGAGTCTTCCCGATCAGCATATGCGGGCAGTTGCGACGGTGTAAGGCGATTGTTAGTCCGCAAAGGCGCAGTCGGGTCCGGATGGTAGCGTCGCCCCGATGCGAGCGACCCGGGAACTGGTGTCCCCGCTCGCGCTGGCTCTCGCCCTGGCCACCGCGGCCATGTTCTTTGGGGGCGGAGCGAGTACCTCGTCGCTGCCCTGGCTCGGTACGGCGGCCGCGCTCGCGGTGCTCGTCCTCTTCGCCTGGCGCGGCCTGCCGGGTGGGCTGACCGCGCTCGCGCCGTTCGCCCTCCTTGCGATCTGGGTCGCCGTCTCGATCGAGGGGTCGATCGAGCCCGACCGCCGCTGGGACTACGCGAACCGGGCGCTCGTCTACCTGCTCTTCGCCGTCGTCGGCACCTTCGTCGCGGGCCACACGAAGGATCTGATGGTCGGCCTCGCGGCGGTGCTCGGCGCGGTCTGCGTCTGGGCGCTCGCCGGCAAGGTCGTCCCGGCGCTCTACGAGGACTACGGCCGCATCGCCCGGCTGCGCGGGCCGGTCGGCTACTGGAACAGCCTCGCCCTCCTCGGCGACATCGCCCTGCCGATCGCGCTCTGTCTTGCAACCCGCTGGCGCGTCCCCGGGGTGCTGCTCCTCTATGGCTGGATCGTCGCGATCGGGCTGACCTACTCCCGCGGCGGCGTGGTCGTCGGCGTGATCGTGGTCGCCGCCTGGGTCGTGCTCTCGCGCGCGTGGGCGGACGCGCTCGGCGCGCTCGTTGCGGCGGGCATCCCTGCGGCCGGTGCGCTCGCAGTCGCCTTCACGCTCGCGGGCGTCACCGACGACGCGCAGACCCACACGACCCGCGTCCACGACGGGATCCTCTTCGGCGTCGTGCTCCTGCTCGACGCGGCGATCGCCGCCGCGCTCGCCCGCTTCGAGCCGCCGGCGCCGACCGAGGCGTTGCGCAAGGGCGCGCTCGCGCTCGTCGCCGTGGTCGCCGCGGCCGCGATCGTGGTCGGCGCGCTCCACGCCCACTCGTGGTGGAACTCGTTCACGTCGACGAACGCCGCCGAGATCTCGAACTCGAAGGACCGCTTCGCCGACCTCGGCTCGAACCACCGCTGGAGCTGGTGGACGCAGGCGGGCAAGGCGTTCGAGGCGCATCCGTTTGCCGGAACGGGCGCCGGCTCGTTCCACTACACGAACCTCCGCTACCGCACGACCGTGCTCGACGTGACGCAGGAGCCGCACGACCTGCCGCTCCAGTTCCTCTCGGAGACCGGGATCGTCGGCCTCGTGCTGCTGCTCGCGACGTTCGGCTGGCTGATCGCCGTCGGCCGCCGCCGGCCCGGTCCCCAGCTCGCGCTTGCCCTGGCGCTCCCCGCGTTCTTCCTGCACGCGCTGCTCGACATCGACTGGGACTTCGCCGCCGTCGCGGCTCCGGTCTTCCTGATCGCGGGCGCGCTCGTCGCGCGTCCCGCCGTCCGTCGCCCGTCGTTCTTCGCCGTCCTCTCGTCGAGCGGTCTCGCCTTCGCGATCGCCGCGTCGCTCTTCTCGGTCTGGCTCTCTGACCGCTGGACGGGCGAGGCCGAAGGGCTGCTCGGGACGAACAACCCGAAGGCCGTGCAGCTCCTCGACCGCGCGCGCTCGCTCGACCCGCTCTCGGTGCAGACGATCCTCGACGAGTCGACCGCGAAGCAGGCGCTCGGGAACCGCAGCGACGCCTACGCGCTCCTGAAAAAGGCGACCGACGTGCAGCCGGAGAGCGAGGACGCCTGGTACGCGCTCGGGCTCTTCAACTACCAGACGCGCAACTGCGCGTACCTCGCGCTCTCGAACTTCGAGCGCGCGTACGAGCTCAACTCCCAGGATCCCAGCCTCGTGATCAAGGACAAGGTGCTGGCGCTCGTCAACTCGGGCACCGAGCCGAACTGCACCGCCTGAGCGCCGGACGCTAGGCGCCGATGATGACGGCCACTTGGCCGCCGTGCAGTGCCGCTGCGCCGATCCCGTCGAGCGGGCCGACGACCTTGATCTGCAGATCCTTGGCGAGCCGCAGTCCCGCGGCGCGGAAGCCGGGGCGGTACATGACGACGCTCGAGGCGTAGTTCTGGTGGGCCGCGTTGCCCGTGCCCGCGACGACGTAGGTGAGGTTCTGCAGGCGGCCCGCGAGCATCGAGGCGGCGCCGGCCTGGCCGTTCCCGTTCAGCACCATCACGTGCGTGGCGCTCCGCGGCTTCGCGCCGGTGGCGGGCGCGGACGCGAGCGCGCGGGTGACGGTCTTCGTCAGCGGTGCCGGGGCGGTCGCGGCGGCAAGGGCGTGCTTGCGGATCGTGTGCGAGAGGGGCTTCGCGAGGAGCAGGGCGCCGAGCCCGAGGAGCAGCACGAGCTCGAGCGCGGCCACGAGGCTCGCGACGAGGGTGGCGCGCTTCCAGGGGCGGATCAGCTCGTGAGAGGTGGCGACAGGCATGTCCATAGCGCCGTCGATTTCGCCGGTCGCGCAGCGACTCCTCCGCGAAGGTTCGAAAACGTCAGTGCGTGGAGATGCGGTTCGGCGGCCAGTAGGTCAGCACCGCGTCGCCGATCAGGTCGTGCCGCGGCACCGGCCCCCAGGTGCGGGAGTCGCAGGAATTGCCGCGGTTGTCGCCCATCATGAAGTAGTCGCCTTCGGGGACATGCCAGGTGCGATTCGCGTAGCGCGTGTCCGCCGCACGCGCGGCCGCGGTGACGTACGGCTCCGCGAGGAGCTTCCCGTCGATCGAGATGCGCGCCTGGCTGTCCTCGTGGATCGTGTCGCCCGGCATCCCGATCAGCCGCTTGACGTAGGTGCCGCCCTCGCCGCAGCCTGCGGGCGCCGACTCGGCGGCCTGTGGCGGCGAGGTGAAGACGACGATTTCGCCGCGCTTCGGCGACTCGAGGCGGAAGCAGATCCGGCAGGCGATCACGCGGTCGGAGTGGTTCGCCTCGCAGCCGAGCGCGGGCTTCGCGCAGTGCAGCGTCGGCTCCATCGACGCCGACGGGATCCGGTAGGGCTTCGCGACTTCCGCCTCGATCGCGAGGACGACGACGACCGCGACGGCGATCGTGACGATCCAGTCGACGACAGCCCGAAGGCGCCGCGGGAGCCGGCTGCGCGAGCGGTCGAACACGCGCGTCAGTCGAGCTGCTCGGTCGTCCAGCTCCAGGTCTCGGCGAGACCGGCGGAGAGGGACGTCTCGGCCTTCCAGCCGAGCTCGCGCGCGGCGCGCGAGGGGTCGAGCACCGAGCGGCGGACGTCGCCCAGGCGGGCCTCGTCGTACGCCGGCTCCTCGGCCGCGCCGGAGACCTCGCGACAGACGCGGTGCAGCTCCGTGACAGTCGTTTCGTCGCCGGTGCCGATGTTGAAGACGCCGCTCTCGTGCGTCGCGGCGACGAGGAGCGCGCGGACGACGTCGCCGACGTAGACGAAGTCGCGCGACTGCTCGCCGTCGCCGTAGATCTTGGTCGACTCGCCGCGGGCCATCCGCTCGAGGAAGATCGCGACGACGCCGCCCTCGAGCCCGGAGTCCTGGCGCGGGCCGTAGACGTTCGCGAAGCGGGTGACGACGTTCGCCATCCCGTAGATCCTCGTCCAGGCGGCGAGGTACGCCTCGCCGCAGAGCTTCGAGGTGCCGTACGGGGAGAGCGGCAGGGCCGGGGAGTCCTCGTCGGCGGGCGTCGGGCACTCGCCGTAGATCGCCCCGCCGGTTGACGAGAAGACGACATGCGCGCCGGCCTTGCGCGCGGCCTCGAGCACCTGGACGGTGCCGCCG
>CAIYXH010000011.1 GCA_903930195.1 uncultured Actinomycetes bacterium
CCGAGACCGTCCAGCGCCGCGTCGAGCTCGGGACCCGAGACGAGGAAGTCGTCGATCGCGAAGCCGCCCTCGCAGCCGAGCACTTCGAGCCGGTGCACGTCGACGCCGCTCGCGGCGAAGTGCGCGGCGACGGCCGCGAGGCTGCCCGGCCGGTCGCGGAGACGCAGCCGGACGAGGTGCGCACGGGGGGAAGGGTTGACCTTCCCCCCGTGGCTCGCTCCTCTACTTGGTTGCGACCAGCTGCTCATAGGAGAGTCCCTCGCCGTTCAGGAGGGCGAGGATCGTGTCGCGGAAGACGTTCGGATTGCTCCGGTTCGCCGAGCGCCAGCGGTGCTCGTCGATGTACGCCGGCAGGTACTTGAGACTGAGCGGGTGGTGCGGGCCGGCAACCACGCGCCGGACCCGCGCCACCACGCTCTCGTGACCGCGGTCGCGGAGCGACGACGCCAGGGTGGCGGCATCATCGGTCCAGAGCCCATCGACCGCAGGAACCGCAACAGGCGAGCGCTTCGATTCTGCTTCTACCAGGCCGCGAAGGAGCTCCTCTCCACGACCCCGCATCGCCGCACGGATCCGATGCGCGGCGAACCACGCAGTCTTGTAGCTCCCGCCCATGATCCGCTTCAGCTCGTTGGCCGAGACGCCGGACGGCGACTCGAGCATCACGTGCACGGCGACGAACCACTTCCAGACGGGGAGGTGTGAGTTGTGAAAGAGCGTGCCGGCGGTGACGCTGAACTGGTACCGGCAGGAGTAGCAGTGCCACTTGGAGCGCGACTCGAGCCACAGCAGGCGCGAGCTCTCCTCGCAGCGCGGGCACGCAACCCCTTCGGGCCAACGAAGGTCCTGGAGGTAGGTGCGGCAGCGCTCCTCGAAGTCGCTCTCCGAGCCCGGTTCGGGAACGGAGGTGAGCCGTTCGGCGACTTCGGATCGAAGTCGGTTCTCGGTGGGAAAGTCGGCGGTGCGCATTGCGGTCAGCTCCTCTGGTCGGCAGGAAACGGAAAGCCCAAGCAGATCCGGAGCCCTCATAGGTGAAGGCTCTTGAGCTTCGTCGCTCGCCGAGGCGCCAGGCCCCGCAGTCACGCACCAATCTTCGGTGCAGGTTCGGCGTCAACGCCGGGAGGTGCGACTCGATCATCGAGCCGCTCCGTGGGCGGGACAGTACCGCAAGTCGCGGACATCCCGCAACCAGAGGTGCGTGTCAGCTGTCGGTCTCCGTCACGATGCCCTCGGCAACGCGCCAGATCCGGGAGGCGTGACGCGTCGCCTCCTCCTCGTGCGTCGCCACGAGACAGCTCGTTCCACGGGCTGCAGCGTCGAGGAGCAGGCGCCAGACGGCGTCCCGCCAGGTGGCGTCCTGGTGCGAGGTCGGCTCGTCGGCGAGGAGCAGGGGCGGGCCGAGGACGAGCGCACGCGCCAGGCCGGCTCGCTGCTGCTGGCCGATCGACGTCTCCTGCGGCGGACGGTCGGCGAGCTCGTCGAGGCCCAGGGCCGCGAGTAGCCGCTCGACCTCGTCGGCGCGCTCGGCGCCGGCTCCGATCAACCGCGCGGGCAGCGCGACGTTCTCGCGCACCGACAGCTCGGGCAGGAGGCCGAAGCGCTGCGGCATGAAGGCGAGCTCGCTCCAGGGGAGCGCGCCGCTGGGGCCGACCTCGCCGCTGTCGGGCGGCTGCAGGCCGGCGAAGATGCTGAGGAGCGTCGACTTGCCCGAGCCCGACTGCCCGAGGAGGACGCCGACCTCGCCCCGGCGGAGCTCGAGGCTCGCGTCGTGGAGCGCGACGATTCGCTCGGAGCCGACCTGGAAGCCCTTGCTCACGTGCCGTGCGAAGGCGACGACCTCTGCGTCGGCGGAGGTGACGGCGGCGCCGCGGCGTTCGACGGCGCCCGGTGCGCCCTCGACGACCCGGCCGCGTTCGAGCCAGAGGACATGGTCGGCGGCGGCGATGACGTCGGGGTCGTGGGTCGCGACGACGAAGGCGGTGCCGGCGTCGGCCTGCCGGCGGATCGCATCGAGCAGGCGTTGCGCCGAGTCGCGGTCGAGCTCGGCGCTCGGCTCGTCGGCGACGATCAGCGGCGTGCCGCGGGTGAGAGCGAGCGCGAAGGCACCGCGCGCCTGCTCGCCGCCCGAGAGCTCGATCGGCTTCGAGCCGAGCCGGTGCTCGAGCCCGAACGTCTCGAGCAGGGAGATGAGCCCGGGGGCGGATTCGGCGTGCTCGGCGACCGTGAGGTGGGGGATGTAGTTGTCGGCGGCCTTCTGGCTGACGTAGGTCACCGCGCTCTGCCGGTGCGCGCGAAGCGCCTCGGGCGAGGCGCCGGCGAGCTCCGTCCCCGCCACGGAGAGGCTCCCGCCCGAGGGGCGGTCGAGCCCGGCGATCGCGCGCAGGAGCGTCGACTTCCCGCTGCCCGACGAGCCGACAACCGCGGTGATCGCTCCCGGCGGGAAGCTCGCGTCGACGTCGTGCAACGCTTCGAGTGTCCCGCTCGGGGTCACGTACGCCTTCGAGAGGCCGCGTGCGACGACCAGCGGCTCCGGCGACACCTGGATTTCAGGTGACACGCAGTGCCTCGCTGACGTCGGAGCGGCTTGCGAGCCAGCTCGTCAGGGCCCCGAACGCGACGGTCAGCAGCGCGAGGATGCCCACGGCGATCGCGATGCCGGCGGCAGGGATCGTCAGCGCCGGCTCGGGCGGGTAGATCGGCAGCGGATCGAGGTGCCCGACGATCGTCGCGGCCGA
>CAIYXH010000012.1 GCA_903930195.1 uncultured Actinomycetes bacterium
CTCGCGATCTGCGGCAGGTGCGTGATCGTGAGCACCTGGGCTCGCTCGGCGAGCCGGCGCAGCGTCTCGCCGACGGCGTGCGCGGTCGTGCCGCCGATGCCGGCGTCGATCTCGTCGAAGACCATCGTCTCGCCGCCCGCGACCGCCGCGATCGCGAGTGCGATGCGCGAGAGCTCGCCACCCGACGCCGTGTCGGCGACCGGCCCGAACGCCATGCCGGCGTTCGGCCGCACACGGAAGACAACCTCGTCGGCACCGGTCGGGCCGGGATCGACGGCACGTAGCTCCGCCTGGAACTCCCCGTCGCCGAGACCGATGCCCGCGAGCTCTGCCGCGACGGCCTCCGCGAACGCCCCCGCCTTGGCCTCACGGGCCGCGTGGAGCTCGGTATGGAGCCGGTCGACGGTCGCCTGCGCCGCCGCGAGAGCCTGTGCAGCGGCCTGCGCGGGGTCGTGGCCCTCCCCGATCGCCGCCAGCTCGCGCCGCGCCTCCTCCCCGCGCTCGAGCAGCTCGGTGTAGGTCTGCGCGCGATGGCGGCGACGAAGGTCGGCGAGCCGTTCGAGGTCACCTTCGATCTGCTCGAGCCGACCCGGCTCGGCATCGAGCGACGCCAGAAACGAGCGCAGCTCGCTCGCCGATTCGCGCAGGCCGAGCTCGGCGGAACGGAGCGACTCGCCGATCGCAGCGAGCTCCGGCGCGAGGTGCTCGAGCGGCGCGACCGCGCGCTCGGCCTGCCCGACGAGGTCGGCAGCGGAGGCATCCTCGCCTGCAACGGCCTGGGCAGCCTCCTCTGCCCCTGTGGCGAGCTCGGTGAGGTGTCTGAGTCGCTCACGCTCGGTCTTCAGCTCGTCCTCACGGGCGGGCTCGAGGCCCTCGGTGTCGTCGGCCAGCACCTGGAGCGCTTCGAGCCGCGCCCGGGCAGCATCGGCGTCGCGTGCAAGCTCGTCATGGGCCTTGCGCGCAGCGGTGAGCTCGCGCCAGGCGCTGCGGGCGGCGCGCACCGCCTCGGCGTTCCCGGCGAACGAGTCGAGGACGGCGAGCTGGTAGCTCGAACGTGCGAGGCGGCGCTGCTCGAACTGGCCGCTCATGGCGAGCAGGCTCTCGACGGCGGCGGCGACATCTTCACGCGCCGCGCTCCGCCCCCAGGCGTAGGCGCGCGTCCGCCCGTCGGCGAAGATCCGGCGGGCGACAACCAGGCCGTCCTCCCCCTCCGGCCGTAGCTCGGCGAGCTCGCCGAGCGCGTCCGCGTCGACGTCCTCGAACTCGGCCTCGACATACGCCTCCTCCGCGGCCGGGCCGATCAGGCCGGCATCGCCCTTGCCGCCGAGCAGCAGCCCGATTGCGCCGGAGAGGATCGTCTTGCCTGCCCCCGTCTCACCGGTGATCGCATTCAGGCCGGCGCCGAGGTCGAGCTCGGCCTCCTGGATGAGGACAAGGTTCTCGATGCGGAGACGGCGCAGCATCGTTCCATCGTACGACCGGGGTCTGACTGCGCCCAGGTGACGCGAAACGACAGTCGCTACGTGCGGAAGACCTGGCCGTACCGGGTGAAGAACGTCTGCTCGGGAAGCATCGCCAGGCAGCTGCGACTCTCGCCGATCCTCACCGAGACCGACTGCCCGAACTCGAGGTCGGCAACCGGATGCCCGTCGACGAGCACCATCGCGCCCACGTCGGAGCTGCGGTTCGTCGCCACGAGCTCCGTGCCGGGGCCGACGACGAGCGGACGCGCGTGCAGCGTGTGCGGCGCGACGAAGGTGACGACCATCGCGTCGAGCCCCCAGACGAGCACCGGCCCGCCGTTCGAGAGGTTGTACGCCGTCGAACCCGGCGGGGTCGCACACAGGAGGCCGTCACACGGCTGGATGCCGAGATCCTCGCCGTCGATCGAGTAGCCGAGCTCGAGGATGCGTCCGGGCGTCGCGCTGACGATCACGGCGTCGTTCACTGAGATCGGAAGACGTCGTGTAGGGAAAGAGTGTACGTCC
>CAIYXH010000013.1 GCA_903930195.1 uncultured Actinomycetes bacterium
CCGACTACGACGATTTCTCACGGATCACGATTGCCGACATCCCGGGGTTGATCGACGGGGCGCGCATGGAGGTCGAGCACGCCGGAGCGCTGATCGACGAGATCCTCTTCCTCTCCGAGCTCGAGAGCGGCCGCGAAGTCGTGGCGCTCGGGCAGACGAACGCGCTACCCGTCCTCGAGGACGTCGTGCGCGAGCTCGACCACGCCGCGGCACGCGCCGGCGTGACGCTCGCCTCCGCCGGGGATGTCGACGTCGACCTTCCGCTCCGCCCGAAGATACTCGGTATGGTCGCCGAGAACCTCGCCGAGAACGCGATCCGCTACGCGGGGCACGGGGCGACCTTCACCCTCTCCGCCACGCGCGAGCCCGGCGCGGTCGTCCTGACCGGGCGCGACGACGGCATCGGCGTCACCGAGCAGGATCTCAACCGTCTCTTCGAGCGCTTCTGGCGCGCCGAGGCGTCGCGCACCTCACGCGGCACCGGTCTCGGGCTCTCGATCGTGAAGCACATCGTCACCGCCGCCGGCGGGACGATCGAGGCGACCGGCGCACGGGGCGAAGGCCTCGAAGTGCGCTGCGTCTTCCCGGGCTGAGCCCTGAAATGCAGAAGGGCGCCTTGCGGCGCCCTTCTGGTTCGTCACCCCGGACGGGGACTTTCGTGTCGTCGTTACGACGACTTGATCTGCGTCAGAGCCTTCTCGGCGACCGAGAGGACCGGCTTCGGGATCTGCGCGAAGATCAGCTTCGCCGTGAACTTCTTCGCGTCCTGACCCTGCGTCAGCGCCCAGAAGATCATCTTCCGGAGCTGATCGGCCTTGGCCGTGGAGCGCGGGACGATCACGTACGTGTAGGTCGAGATCGGGTACGCCGTCTTCGCCGACTTCGGCGGATTGACGATGTGCATCTCGACGCCGTTCGGGCCGACGACCGGCTTCGCACCGGCCTGCGCGGCTGCCTCGATGTCCTTGATGCCCGGCGTCGCATACGTGCCGGCTGCATTCGCGACATCGGCGACCTTGAGGTGGTTCGGGAGCAGGTACGCCGCGCTCAGGTAGCCGATGGCCCCCGGAGTGTTGGCGATGACGCCTGCCACGCCCGCATTGCCGCTGGCGCCGACGCCGCCCGGCCAGTTGACCAGGGTCGAGTTGCCGACCTGCGACTGGAACGTCGAGCTGACGCGCTGGAGGTAGTCGGTGAACGCGTAGGTGTCACCGGAGCCGTCCGAGCGATGCACCGCGGTGATCGCGAGGTTCGGCAGCGTGAGCTTCGGGTTCAGCTTCGCGATGGCCGGGTCGTTCCAGTTCGTGATCGTGCCGAGGAAGATCCCCGCGATCGTCGGGCCGTCGAGCTTGAGGTTGTTGCCGACGCCCGTGATGTTGTACGAGAGCGCCGTCGCCGAGAGGGCCCACGGGATCTCGACGCAGTTGTTGCAGCCGCTCGCCTGGCTCGACGTCAGCGGTGCGTCCGACGCGCCGAAGTCCACCGTGCGGGCGCTGATGTTGGCGATACCCGTGCCGGAGCCGACGCTCGCGTAGGTCACGGAGTACCCGAAGGCCGTACCGAGAGCCGGGATCCACGACAGGACCAGCGGATTCACGAGGCTCGAGCCGGCGCCCGCGATCGACACGTCCGCGCGCTGCGCGGTCGAAGCCGACGAGGCCGACGCCACGACTGCGCTGAGCGCAGCCACGGCGAGAAGGGCGATCCGCTTCTTCTTCATAGAAATTCTCTCCTTGTCCTGGGGTGTGTGCACGCGCACCGAGTTCCGGGGCGCAGTTCGAGCTTGCCCTGCCTCGATGTGACCGTGGGCGTCGGGCGTGTGACAGTGGGGTAACGGTCTGGTGACGGCGCTCCCGTCAGCCGCGCGCCGCCGTCGATCGGTTAGGGACTGGCCCCGCCTTTGGGGCCTGTCCCGACTCTCGGCGAACGCCGAGACGAAGATCGAAGGGCGGGACAGGCCCGGAAGAACGGGCCAGTCCCGACCTGATTCGAGCCCTCGAGGGCTCGAATCAGGTGCTGCCGCCGAGCTTCCGGCGCGAGCGATCCAGAAGGATCCGCGCCGTGAGGCTCGAGACGAGCACGAAGGCAATCAGCAGGAACGCGGCAGCCCAGGCCTGCTGGTGCAGGTGCGGATCGGCCTGGTCGGCGTAGCTGAAGATGGTGAAGGGGATCGTCGAGACGGGCTTCGACGGATCCCAGGTGACGAGCGCGCTCGAGTAGGTGCAGGTGAAGAGGAGCGGCGCGGTCTCGCCGGCGGCGCGGGCGATCGCGAGCGTCGTCCCGGTGAGGATGCCGCCCTTGGCACTCGGCAGGACGATCTGGAGCACCGTCCGCCACTTGGAGACGCCGAGGCCGTACGAGGCCTCGCGGAGGTTGTTCGGCACGAGCGCGAGCACCTCCATCGTCGTCCGTGAGACGAGCGGCAGCATGATGATCGAGAGGGCGAAGCCGGCGGCCCAGGCGCTCTGATGGTGGCCGATGTCGAGCAGCGGCACCTTTGTCTTGACCGCGAGGACGAACACGAAGATGCCGATCACGATCGAGGGGAAGCCGTTGAGGACGTCGAGCCAGAGGCGCACCTGCCGGGCCGCGGGGCCCGAGGCGAACTCGCTGACGTAGATCGCGGTGAGCACCCCGATCGGCACGGCGATCGCGGCGCCGATGAGGATCAGCATCAGCGTGCCGACGATGGCAGGCTCGATCCCGCCTCCGGCGCTCGAGAAGGCGTTCTGCGACGGCCCCTTGCTGATCAGCGTCCAGTTGAGCGCCGGGAGCGCGCGGACGAAGACCGAGCCGACCACGATCCCGAGGATCCCGAGCGCGACGACGGCTGCAACCGTCGAGCCTCCCTCGGCGAGCCTGTTGACGCGCAGGCGAAGCCGCGAGCGGCCCGTGGCGCGCAGCGAGAGCGCTGCGGTGGTGGGATCGGTCGCCGCCATCAGCCGAGACGCTGGTTGTCGAAGCGGCGGACGATCACCTGGGCGACGATGTTCGCGAGGAACGTGATCACCAGGAGGATCAGGCCGAGGTAGATCAGCGAGGCGACGTGCAGGTCGGAGACGCCGCTCGAGTACTGGTTCGCGAGCTGGCTCGCGAGCGTCGCGCCCGTGCCGAAGATGTTCAGGTGGAGCGGGATGCCGTTGCCGATCACCTGGGTGACGGCGATCGCCTCGCCGAGCGCGCGGCCGAGGCCGAGGATGACGCCGGCGACGACGCCGCCGCGCACCTGCGGGATGACGACGCCGCGCACCATCTCCCAACGCGTCGCGCCGATCCCGATCGCGGCTTCCTTGAGATCCTTGGGGACGTTGACGAAGAGCTCGCGCGAGATCGACGAGATGATCGGCGTCGCCATGATCGCGAGCACGAGCATCGCGGGCAGCACGCCGGCGGGGCTCGGGTTGCCGAAGATCGGGATGAAGCCGAACCAGCGGTGGAACCACGGCTCGATCTTGTGCGTGATGAACGGGTTCATCACGTAGATACCCCAGAGGCCGATGACGACGCTCGGGACGGCCGCGAGCATGTCGACGAGCGAGCCGATCGCGCCCCGGATCGCCGGCGGCGCGAGCTCGCTGAGGAAGAGCGCGATGGCGATCGAGAGCGGCGTCGCGATCAGGATCGCGCCGAACGCCGTGACGACGGTGCCGATGAGGAAGTCGCGGGCCCCGAAGACGCCGGTGACCGGGTTCCACTCCTGGTGCCAGATGAAGCTGATGTTGTACGTCGAGATCGAGAGCCAGGCACCGTCGACGACGCGCCAGATGATCCCGGCGATCACGATCACGGAGATGAACGCCGCCCCGGTGGTCAGCCAGCGGAGGGCGCGGTCGCCCAGCTTGTCGAGCGGGTTCCGCGACGGGCGCAGGCCCAGCTCATGTGTCGTGACGTCGACCACGAGCGCACCTTTCACACAGTCGGTGCCGAGCGCCAGGGTGTGTCACCACTTCGACACATACGTTTCACATCTCATACACCCCGCCTCGTCGGGCAGATCGCAAGACTCTTCCCTGTGAGCACTCCCGAGCCTTCTCAGACCGATACCGTGACGAAAACGCCGCCGACGATCGCACCGCTCGGCGTTCCGGTTCGTACCAGCGACACACCCTTGAGCACGCAAACCGTCTTCGACGTCAAGAACCTCTCCGTGCACTACGGGAAGGCCCTCGCGGTCGACGGCGTCAACCTGGAGATCCGTAAGAACTCCATCACCGCCCTGATCGGCCCGTCGGGCTGCGGCAAGTCGACCTTCCTGCGCTGCATGAACCGGATGAACGACCTGGTTCCGAGCGCGCGCGTCGGTGGCCAGCTGCTCTACCACGGCACCGACATCTACGGCTCCGATGTCGACCCGATCGAGGTTCGCCGCCGGATCGGCATGGTCTTCCAGCGGCCGAACCCGTTCCCGAAGTCGATCTACGACAACATCGCCTACGGCCTCCGCATCCTCGGGATGAAGGACAACCTCGACGACCGTGTCGAGCAGGCCCTCCGCGGTGCCGCGATCTGGGACGAGGTCAAGAACCGGCTCAAGCGCTCGGCGCTCGGCCTCTCAGGCGGCCAGCAGCAGCGTCTCTGCATCGCCCGCGCGATCGCCGTCCAGCCCGATGTCGTGCTCCTCGACGAGCCGGCCTCGGCGCTCGACCCGATCTCGACCCAGGCGATCGAGGACCTGATGCACGAGCTGAAGAAGGACTACACGCTCGTGATCGTCACGCATAACATGCAGCAGGCGGCCCGGGTCGCAGAGATGACGGCGTTCTTCAGCCTTCAGCTCAATGACGACGGCAGCCGTCACGGGATCCTCGTCGAGTACGACTCGACCGAGAAGATCTTCACCCAGCCTGCCGACGAGCGCACTGAGGGCTACGTCACCGGGCGCTTCGGCTAGGAGAGGCATGCGGTTCTCGTTCCAGGAAGAGCTCGAAAAGCTGGAGTCGGCGTTGCAGGAAGAGGGCGCCCTCGTCCTTCGCGCGCTGCGCTCCTCTTTGAATGCTCTGGCCCGTGGAGACGACGAGCTCGCC
>CAIYXH010000014.1 GCA_903930195.1 uncultured Actinomycetes bacterium
CGAAGGCGCGCGCGACTTCCTCGTTCCCGTCCGTCTGCAGCCCGGCAAGTTCTTCGCGCTCGCCCAGTCGCCGCAGCTGTTCAAGCAGCTGTGCATGGTCGGCGGGATCGACCGCTACTACCAGGTGGCGACCTGCTGGCGTGACGAGGATCTCCGCGCCGACCGGCAGTTCGAGTTCCGCCAGCTCGACCTCGAGATGGCGTTCGTCACGCGCGAGGACGTCCTCGACGTGCTCGAGGCCTGCGTCTGCGACGCCTTCGCCGCAGCCGGGCGCGAGGCGCCCAGCCGGCCGTTCCCGCGGCTCGCGTACGCCGACGCGATGGCGCGCTACGGCTCCGACAAGCCCGATCTCCGCTTCGGCCTCGAGATCCAGGACGCAACCGAGCTGACCCGCGCATCGACGTTCGCCGTCTTCTCGGGTGCTCCGTGCGTCCGCTTTCTCGTCGCGCCGCGCGCGTTCTCACGCGCCGAGCTCGCGCGGCTCGAGGAGCTCGCGAAGGAGTGGGGTGCGAAGGGCCTCGCCTACATCGTCGTCGACGAGAGCGGGGAGGTGCGCTCGCCGATCGCGAAGTTCCTCTCCGAGGCCGAGCTCGACGCCTTCCGCGGCGCGCCCGGCACGACCACGCTCTTCGCCGCGGCCGACGAGGCGGCGGTCGTCCGCGTCCTCGGCAACCTCCGCACGCATCTCGGCCGCGAGCTCGAGCTAGCCGATGCCGACGCGGACGCCTTCCACTGGGTGATCGACTTCCCGCTCTTCGAACGGGACGAGAACACGGGGGAGTGGACGTTCCTGCATCACCCGTTCACTGCGCCAGAGCCTGGGATCGAAACCTGGGACGAGGCCGACCCGACGGGCATCCAGGGCCAGCATTACGACCTGATCTGGAACGGCTGGGAGCTCGGCTCCGGCTCGATCCGCGTGCACGACGTCGAGATGCAGAAGCGCGTCTTCCGCACCATGGGCCTCTCCGACGCCGACGCCGAGGCGAAGTTCGGCTTCCTGCTCGAGGCGCTCGCGATGGGCGCCCCGCCGCACGGCGGCTTCGCGATGGGGATCGACCGCTTCGTTGCCTTGATGGCCGGCGAGCCCGACATCCGCCAGGTGACGGCGTTCCCGAAGGTCGCGAGCGGCTCCGACCCGCTCACGGGCGCGCCGACCCCGATGCCGCAAGAAACCCTGCGTGAGCTGGGAATCCAGGCGCTGCCGCACGAACCAGCGAGCTGACCTCCAGCCGCATTTGCGTGCATACTGAAGAGAACTGTGGCGACAAACGATCCTGCACAGACGAGCCAGCTGACGGCGCTGACCTCGCTGCCCTCCCTCGAAGACCTTTCCGGTCGTCGACGGAACGGGCTACGACGTCGAGCGCGTCCGCGAGGCCTTCGACGCCTTCCGCCGCCACACCCTGCAGCTGCAGGCGCAGTTGCGCGTGCTCCAGGCCGCCGGCCGTAGCGCCGATGTCGAGCCGAGCGGCCATGCCGTGCGGATGGACGCGTTGCACCTGATCCGTGCCGCCGCCGAGTTCGCCGATGCGCTCGAGCGCGACGCCCAGAACGCCTCCGCCGCCCAGTTCAGCCGCACGCAGTCCGAGGTGCGCACCCGCCAGCGTGAGCTGCAGAGCCGCGAGGCCGAGATCGAGCGCTACGTCGAGGAGACCGAGCAGCAGCGCAACGAGCTCCTGAACGCCGCGCGCGTCGAGGCGCGCGAGCTGCTGACCGCCGCGAACCGCGACGCGACCACCGAGCTCCGGGAGGCCGAGGCCAAGGGTGCCCGGCTGATCGAGCAGTCGCGCCACCAGGCCACCGAGCTCACGAACGCCGCCCGCGCCGAGGTCGAGCAGACGCTCGAGTGGGCGCGCGCGCAGGCAAACGCCGTCATCGCCCGCGCCCAGCAGGGAGCAGAGCAGCTCCTCGCCGCCGCGGGTCTCGGGCCGAAGACGCTCACCAAGGTCTCCGGCGCGATCCTCGACGCCGCTCAGGCAGCCGCCGACGCAGCCCGCGCCGGCGCCGCCCCGCCGCAGCCGGAACCCCCGGCTCCGGCTGCCGAGTAGCGCCGCCTCCACGGACCGGTCACAATCCGGGCGGTGAGACGCGGGATGAGGGGAAGGGTTGTCGGTGAGGCACTCGCCCTCGTCGCGATTGGTGCGGTCCTGATCGCGGTCGCCGCTCCCGGCTGGGTGGCGGTCGTCGTCCTGCTCGGAGGCTTCGCAGGTGTGCTGCTCGTGCGCCGTCTGCCCGCCGTCCCGCGCCCCCGTGCTGCAGCCCCGGGCGAGGAGTCGGAGGAGGGGTTCCCCGAGGTCGCCGCGGAGCTCTTCGGCTGGGAGGCTCCCGCCGATCCGACCTGGATCGTCGAGCAGGCCGCCTGGCCCGACGTGGCCCCGCTCGACGAAACCTGGCCCGAGATCGAACCGGTCGACTACGGCGAGGACACCGCCAGCGTCGCGCCCGAGGAGCTGCTCGCCGACGAGGAGGCAGAGCCCGTGGTCGTCGAGCTGCACGAGCACCTGCACGACGACGAGCTCCCGGCGCCGCACCTGTGGCCGCCGCCGTCTGCTGCGACACGCCGCGCCCGCCATCGGATCGATCCGCTCGGAGGCCCCGCGAACGCGCGCCGTGGCCGGCGCCGGAAGGTGGGAGATGAGGGCACGGTCGTCGTTTCGGACGGCCCTCCCACGGTTCGTCCGCTGCCACGTCGTCCGACACGCCAAGATTAGGCGCCCCATGGGAACCATTCGCCTCTTCATCTGGGTTGTGGTTCTGGTCGCTGTCGCGGTCGGCTGCGGCGTGGCCGGGCTCGCCGCGTGGCTGATCGCCGTGATCGAGGCCGGTGCCTGGCTCGCGGTCGTCGTCGCCGAGCGGCTGCTCACCTCGCCGCCGA
>CAIYXH010000015.1 GCA_903930195.1 uncultured Actinomycetes bacterium
CGCCGGCGCACGCGGCCACGGTTGCGCGGCTCGCCGACGGGGTCGTCGTCGGCTCGCGGGCCGTCCAGATGGCCGAGGAAGGCCCCGACGCGCTCCGGGCCTACGTCAGGAGCCTCCGGGAGGCGATCGACGCCGCGTGACCCGGGCGGTCGTCGTCGGGTCGGGGGTCTTCGGCGCGTCCGTCGCGCGGGAGCTCATTCGGCGCGGCTTCGACGTCACCGTCGTCGAGCAGTACGCGCCGGGCAATGTCCGCTCCGGCTCGGGCGGCGACACCCGCCTGCTGCGCTTCGCGCACGGCGCCAACGAGTGGTACTCCCGCCTCGCCCGCCGCGGGCTCGAGCTGTGGCACGAACTCGAGGAGGAGAGCGGCGAGCGGCTGTTCGAGCCGATCGGCATCGCCTGGTTCGACTCGGTCGACGGAGCCTTCTCTCGCGCCAGCGAGGCGACCCTCGGCCGCCTCGGAATTCCCTGCGAGCGGATGACGCCGGAAGAGGCACGGCGGCTCTTCCCCTCCCTCGGGGGCGACGACCTTCGATCGGTGCTGTTCGAGCCCGGCGCGGGCGTGCTCTACGCGCGGCAGGCGACGCGCGCGCTTGCCCGAGGGCTCCCGCTCGAGCACGGCCGTGCGACACCCGAGCAGCCGCCCGAGGCCGACATCGTCGTCTGGGCCTGCGGCTCCTGGCTTCCGTCGCTCTTCCCCACGCTCGTCGAGCAGCGGATCTCGCGGCGCGACGTCTTCTTCTTCGGCGCGGGCGGTGACTGGAGCGGCACCCCCGGCTTCTGCGACTACGACAGCGCCTACTACGGCCACGGGGAGCTTGGCGGGCTCGGGGTCAAAGTCGCGCCCGATGTGGCAGGTGACGAGGTCGAGCCCGACACGCTCGACCGTACGCCCGACCCGGCGAAGCTCGAGCTGGCCCGCGCCTACATGCGCCGCCGCTTCCCGTCGCTGGCCGACGCGCCGGTCGTCGGTGCGCGCGTCTGTCAGTACGACCTCACACCCGATGCGCACTTCCTCGTCGCCCGCCACCCGGAGCGGCCGTCGTGGTGGCTCGTCGGCGGGGGCTCGGGCCATGGCTTCAAGCACGGCCCGGCGCTCGGGGAGTACGTCGCCGACTGCGTCGAGGGTCTCCGTGAGCCGGAGCCGTTCCACGCCCTCGGGCCGCGCGAGCCGGGACATGGCAGCCTGCGCACCATGGCGACGGCGTAGACCCTCGCTCTGCGAAGATCCTGCTCTCTGGAGGGCGCGAACCGCAACCGGCTCGTCCTCGTCGCCTGCATCCTCGGGTCGACGATCGTCTTCATCGACTCCACGGTCGTCACCGTGGCGCTGCCCGCGATCCGGCGTGACCTCGGCGGCGGCCTCTCGCTGCAGGAGTGGATCGTCGACGGGTACCTGCTCACCCTCGGCTCGCTGATCCTCGTCGGCGGCTCCCTCGGCGACCTCTTCGGCGGCAAGCGGATCTTCGAGCTCGGCGTGATCTCGTTCGGGATCACCTCCGTCCTCTGCGCGTTCGCGCCGGACGGCCCGGCGCTGATCGTCGGGCGCGGCCTCCAGGGCGTCGCGGGCGCGCTGCTCACCCCGTCGGCGCTCGCGACGATCACCTCGACGTTCTCCGGCGAGGAGCGGGGCGCGGCCATCGGGACGTGGACCGCCTGGACGGGGATCTCCTTCGTGATCGGCCCGCTGCTCGGCGGTTGGCTGATCTCGGTCGCGACGTGGCGGTCGATCTTCCTGATCAACGTCCCGTTCGTGATCGTCACCGTGATCCTGATCCAGATGGCGCTCGGCGGCACGGTGCGCGCCGAACAAACGACGCGCGTCGACTTCGTCGGAGCGGCGCTCGGGGTCGTCGGCCTCGGTGCGCCCGTCTTCGCGCTGATCGAGGCGCCGAGCCGGGGCTTCGGCGACCCGCTGATCGTCACCATGCTCGCGGCCGGTGTGGTGCTGCTCGGTGCGTTCGTCGCCTGGGAGCGTCGCGCCGCCGCACCGATGCTGCCGCTCCGCCTCTTCAGCCGCCGCAACTTCACCTTCGCGAACGTCGAGACGCTGACGGTCTACGCAGGGCTCTCGACGCTGACCTTCTTCCTCGTCCTCTTCCTGCAGCAGCTCGCCGGCTACTCGGCGCTCCGCAGCGGCCTCGCGACGCTGCCGATCACGGTCGTGATGTTCTTCCTCTCGGGACGCGTGGGACGGCTCTCGATGCGCCTCGGCCCGCGCCTCTTCATGGGCACCGGCCCGCTCGTCTGCGCCGTGGGCCTGCTGGCGCTGCTGCGCCTCTCCCCCGGCTTCGACTACTGGACGGAGCTGCTGCCACCGCTCGTCGTCTTCGCGATCGGCCTCTCGCTCATCGTCGCCCCCCTGACATCGACGGTGCTTGCCGACGCGGGCGAGGCAGACGCGGGTATCGCGTCGGGCGTCAACAACGCCGTCTCGCGGATCGCAGGGCTTGTCGGCATCGCGGTCGTCGGCGCGGCGGTCGCGGGAGGCTCGAACACGCTCGACCTCCACGGCTTCCGGATCGCGATGACGATCACCGCCGGGCTGGTCGCCGTGGGCGGTCTGACCGGCTTCGTCGGTATCAGGAATCACAGATGAGCGAGGGCCACGCCGCAGAGATCGTGTTCGACCGCGTCACGAAGCGCTACCCGGGCCGTGAGGCCGCGGCGCTCGACGAGCTCACCCTCGAGATCCCGGCCGGAACGTTCTGCGTGCTCGTCGGCCCCTCCGGCGGCGGCAAGACCACGGCGCTGAAGCTGATCAACCGGCTGATCCCGTTCGACGACGGCGAGATCCGCATCGACGGGCGCTCGATCACGAGCCTGCCGGTCGTCGAGCTGCGCCGCGGGATCGGCTACGTGATCCAGCAGGTCGGCCTCTTTCCGCACCTCACGATCGGCGAGAACGTCGAGACGGTGCCGCGCCTCCTCGGCTGGCCGAAGGCACGGATGCGTGAGCGCACCGCGGAGCTGCTCACCCTCGTCGGGCTCGAGCCGGGCGACGCGAAGCGCTACCCGGCGCAGCTCTCGGGCGGCCAGCGCCAGCGTGTCGGCCTCGCGCGCGCGCTCGCCGCGGACCCGCCGGTGCTGCTGATGGACGAGCCGTTCGGCGCCCTCGATCCAATCACTCGCGGCCACCTCCAGGACGAGCTGCGCCGGCTGCACCGCGAGGTGGCGAAGACGATCATCTTCGTCACCCACGACATCGACGAGGCGATCACGATGGGCGACCGGATCGCGATCCTCGGCGAAGGCGGTCGCCTGGCCCAGTACGACACGCCCGACGCAATCCTCGCGCGCCCGGCCGACGCCTTCGTCGAGCGCTTCATCGGTGACGACCGCGCCCTGCGCCGCCTGGCCCTCTACCGCCTGTCCGACATCGACGGGCTTGATCCGGACACTGTCCCGGGACAGGCCCGGGACATGCCCTCGGCGGACGCGGCCACGACGGTCAGGAACGCGGTCTCGCTGATGCTCGACGCCGGCGCCGATCGTCTGCGCGTGCTCGATACCGACGGCGCCTCGCTCGGCGTCCTCACCCTTGCCCGCGCGATGGAGCTCCTGCACGGGTGATCGCGGCCGGGCCCGTCATTCCGAACTACGGGCAGGCGAGCTCGTGCGTCCTGAACAACGGCACCTTCTGCTGGGGCTGGGCGAAGCAGCACTGGGGCGACACGTTCGGCCCCGCGCTCGTGCAGCACATCGAGCTCGTCGCGATCGCGGTCGGCATCGGCTTCGCACTCGCGGCGACGCTTGCCCTCGGCACCCACCGGTTCCGCGGCCTCGAGCACCCGGTCGGCACGGTCGCCGCGCTCCTCTACACGATCCCGAGCCTCGCGCTCTTCCAGCTGCTCGTGCCGTTCACCGGCGTGGAGACCACGACGATCGAGATCGCACTCGTCGCCTACACGCTCGTGATCCTCTTCCCGAACCTGCTCGACGGGCTGCGCTCGGCGCCGCCGGACGTGCTCGAGGCGGCGCGCGGGATGGGCTTGACCCGGCGGCAGATCCTGACGCGGATCCAGCTGCCGCTCGCAATCCCGGCGGCGATCGGCGGCCTGCGCGTGGCCGTCGTCTCGACGATCTCGATGGCGACGATCGCCGCGTATCTCATCCCGAAGGGGCTCGGCTACCCGATCTTCTTCGCGCTCGCCGAGCCGCACCCGTTCAAGACCGAGATCTACGCCTCGAGCGTGCTCGCGATCGGGCTCGCGCTCCTGTGCGACGCGGCGCTCGTCCTGACCCGCCGCGCGCTGACGCCCTGGGCCCGGAGGTCGCG
>CAIYXH010000016.1 GCA_903930195.1 uncultured Actinomycetes bacterium
CCCGCCACGTCGAGCGCCTCGCCCTGGGTCAGGTGCCAAGGGTGGCCGTATTCCGTGTGGAGCGCCTTCGGCCGGTCGTTTGTCAGCGTCAGCCAGCCGACGGCGATCGCCACCGCGAGGAAGCCCGCGCCGGCGAGGCGCGTCGGGAAGAGCCGTGCGAGCAGCGGCCCCGTGAGCGCGACGGGGACGAGCAGGAAGCGCGGCAGGAAGAGATTCCACTTCGACTGTGCCGCGAGCAGGACGATGAAGAGGACGTACGCGCAGGCGAGCGCGGCGTGCCGTCCGTCGACACCGGCGCGGAGGCCGGGGCGGAACCGGCCGCCGAGCATCCGCAGCAGGACGACGAGGCCGAGGCCGAGGAGCAGCGTGCCTCCGAGCGGGCCGAAGGCTGAGACCCCCTCGTTGACCGATTGGTTGAGGCCGCCGATGTTCCCGGTGAGCCCCCGGATCGGATGACCGAGGCCACCGGCCAGGCGGGCGATCGCCCACCCGAGACCGATCGTGACGAGCGGGACGAAGACGGCGAAGACGACGAACGCCGCGGTGCGGAGCGCGGTTCCGTCGAGCTTCCGGCGGCGGGCGGCGATGAGCACGAGCCCGAGCGCCGCCGCCGCGCAGCCGCCCACCTCGAGCCAGGTCATCACGTGGCGCGAGAGCGCCGAACGGTCCATCGTCGTGTAGAGGAGATCGAGGGCAGTCACGACCGTGCGCGGATACCCCGGTGACGCGTCGTTCGACACACGGCCACCGCCGCGGCCGAGGAGGTGGCCCGTATGGATCAGATTCAGCACCACGAACCAGCTCGAGAGCGCGAGCGAGGTGACGACGCCGCCGATCGCGGCGCGTCCCAGGGCGGCGCGGCCACGGCGCAGCGCGAGCCAGGCAAGTACCGGCACGACGAGGAACGTCGTCAGCTTCACCCCGAGCCCGAGGCCGACGGCGGCGCCTGCCAGGATGTCCTCGAGCGGCGTCGCGCCGAGGAGCAGCACCGCGGCGATCGCCGGGAACGACGCCGCGACGAGGTCGTTCTGCGCCGTCGTCGCCTCGAGCCCGACGAGGCCGAAGGTCGCGAGCAGGCCCATCGCGCACGCCGCCTGCCGCACGCCGTAGCCGAGCCTGCGCGCCCCGCCGTAGGTCGCAAGCAGCACGGCAAGCTCGCCCAGGAACTGCGGCAACGCGTAGAGACGGAGCCCGCCGGCGGCGACGACCCCGTAGAGGTTCTCCTGCTCGGCAAGCGGCGGATACTCGTTCATCGGGTCGTAGGGGGCGTTCCCGATCCAGCCGTACCCGCCGGCCTGGGCCCACGAGAGGGCGCGGGGCAGGTGGTAGGAGATCCCGTCGTAGTCGTTCGGCGGAACGGTGAGTGCCAGGAGCAGCTCGTACCCGAGCGCGGCGGCGGCGAGGGCGACGAAGAGCAGCGTCACGGGGTCGCGGAGGATCTCGCCCGCCCCTCCGCGGAGCGCCGTGAGTGCGGGGCGAGGCCGGCCGCGACCGTTCCAGAGCATGAGGGCACCTGCGAGCAGGGCAGTCTCGGTGAGACCGAGCCCGAGCCGCGAGACCCCGCTGAAGGGGGAGAG
Organism: uncultured Actinomycetes bacterium; assembly: GCA_903930195.1. Taxonomy (GTDB): domain Bacteria; phylum Actinomycetota; class Thermoleophilia; order Gaiellales; family Gaiellaceae; genus PALSA-600. The sequence continues at coordinate 1,578 of CAIYXH010000016.1, forward strand.
CACGAGCTCGCAGACGACGATCCCCGCGACGTAGGCGCCGTAGGCGACGAGAGCGGCTGCGACCAGGCTCGGCAGGCGCAGCGCGAGCGCCGTGACGACGCCCGTCGCCGCGGCGAGCGCCAGCAGCAGGACGGCGATCATCCGACCCCGTGCACGGTGATCGACGTCGGCTTCGTCTCGCCCGAGAGCTCGGACGTCGCGACGGTCGTCACGACCTGGTCGGACGGCGAGGTCATCGTCGTCTGGAAGCGCACCGGCGTCGACATGCCTGCGAGCAGGAAGTCGAGGTTGCAGACGATCTCCCGCGTGCCGGTACAGCCCGAGCCGCGCTCGAAGTACGGTGCCTGCAGGAGCGTGAGGCCCGGGGGAAGGTCGATCCGGAGGACGACGTCGCTCTGGATCTCCTCCGTCTCGTTCGTGATCCCGAGCGAGAAGTCGACCTCGTTGCCGGGTGCGGCTGTGGCGATGGAGCTTGCGATCGAGATCGCGATCGCCTGCCCCGGCTTGCTGCCGTCGGTGTAGTCGCCGTAGGGGAAGCGGAACCCGGCACAGAGATCCGCCGCGACGATGACGAGCACCGCCGCGAGTGCGAGGCGAACCCGGGGCCGAACCGGTACTCGCCACGGGAGCGGGCGCAGGCCGAGGACGAGCGCCGCCAGCGCGGCGAGCACAGCAAGTCCCGCCCACCAGAGATGCCCGACGCCGGTCCAGTCGAGCGCCGTTGCGACGGTGCTCTCGACGAGGTGGGCATGCCCGCGGTCGGCAGGCAGGCGCGCGAGCTCGGCCCAGACCGTCCCGTTGAGGTCGCCCGAGAGCGTCCACGTCAGCGTGACCGCCGTTATCGCGACGACCGACAGCACCGCGAGCACGCCCGTCAAGCGCGGCCGGGCGGCGAAGGCCGGGCCGAGCCCGACGGCCAGGAACGAGAGCCCCGGCACGAGGAAGCGCGGGCCGGGAGAGATACCCCCGTAGGGCAGGAAGTAGCCGCAGTTCACGAGCAGGAAGAGCCCCGCGACGGCGATACAGGCGAGCGCCTCGGCGCGGTGTGTCCGCAGGAGTCGAAGCAGGCCGTAGCCGGCTGCGAGCAGCACCGGTGAGAGCACGAGCAGGCCGCTGCCGCCCGCGAAGACGATCCAGGTCGAGAAGCGGCTCGGCACGCCGATGCCGAAGAGCCCCGAGGCCTGGTCGGCGGCGTAGGAGTTCGCCACGTAGTGGTACGAGAAGCGCCAGGGCCGGCTGAAGCAGACGGCGTTGTAGACCGCGAGCAGCGCGAGCCCCGGAACCGCGCCCGCGACGTAGCGCAGCATCGGCCTCGCTCCTTGCGCCGCCAGATAGAGGAACAGCACGCCGAGCACGAGCGCAGCCTGGTATTCGAACACGACCGCGACGCCGGCGACGAGGCCCGCCGCGAGCGGCCTGCGTCGCCACGCGAGCGCGAACGCCGCGAGGCCGAGCGCGGCCGTCGGTACCTCGTCGAAGTTCGCGACGGCGAGCGGCCCTGCCATCGTCCCGAGCCCGAAGGTGACCAGCGCCGCGCCGCCGGTACGCGGCGCGAGCCCTTCCGCGATCCGGCCGACGGCCCAGGTCAGGAGCAGGAAGGCAAGCCCGACGGTGAGGACGCGCACGGCCCAGAGCTGGAGCGTGACGGTCGGCAGCGCCTCCACCGGCGTGCGCTCGAAGACCGCCGCGACAGGGATCTCCACGAACGACAGTCCCGGCGCCTTGTCGCTGAACCAGTGCCGTCCGTGTTTCGCGGCGTCGAAGGCCGAGCTGAAGCAGGTGTCGTTGTGGAGGTGCCCGTGGAGCAGCGCCTGGGTGAGGCAGAGCCGCGACTGATCCTGCGCGTTCATGCTGTGGTCGGGCAGCAGCACGGCGACCGCGACGAGCGCGAGCAGCAGCAGCTCGTAGCGCGGGCGGCGCCAGGGAAAGGCGCGCGCGGCGGTCGCGTCGATCGACGTCATCCGCCTGAGCCTAAACAGGGCGTCGGCCCTGACTCCTACACTTCCGAGGGATGACCTGGATCGCGCGCCTCCTCTTTGCCTGGGCCGTCAACGCGCTTGCGCTCTACGTCGCGAACGGGCTCTACGGCGGCGTCCGCATCCACGGCGCCACGGCGTACATCATCGGCTCGGCCGTCCTCAGCCTCGCGAACGCCGTGCTGCGGCCGCTGCTCACGATCCTGACGCTGCCGCTCGTGATCGCGACGCTCGGGCTCTTCTACCTCGTGATCAGCATCGCGATGGTCGCCTTTGCGGCCTGGGTGGCTCCGGACTTCACCGTGCACGGCTTCTGGACGTATCTCGGCACGGTCGTGATCGTCTGGCTCGTGAACTGGGCCGTCAACACGTTCGTCGACCGGACGATCCGCCACCGCTAGCGCGTGTACAGCGGGTTCGAGGAGCAGGAGGTTGCCGCCGATTATCTCCAGCTGCTGCGCCGCGGCTCGGTCATCCGCCGCCTCGTCCTGACGGAGCATCGCGCCTGGCGCCGTGCAATCCGCTCCCGCGCCTATGCCGACGAGCTGCGCATCCGCACCTGGTCGCGGGACGGAGCGCCGGCGACGGTTGTCGCCGTCCTGCGCGACTGGACGCTCACGCCCGAGGAGCGGCTGATCCTCCAGCCCCGGAGACTGTGGTTGCGCGAAGACTGAGCCGCTCGGTGCGGCTCAGTCTTCGCAGTTCTTGGAGGGACAGGGCGTCAGC
>CAIYXH010000017.1 GCA_903930195.1 uncultured Actinomycetes bacterium
CCGTCGCCCCGGTCGCGCCGGTAGCTCCGCGATCCCCCGGCGGCCCGGCCGGCCCCGGTGCTCCGGTCGCCCCCGTTACGCCGGCCGGCCCGGCCGGTCCGCGTGCTCCGGTGGCTCCCCGGGGCCCGGGGAGCCCGGCGACGGCCCAGCGGACGGAACGCTCCACGGTCGCACACGCGGTTCCCGTCGAGACGAGCCGCAGCGCTCCGGTTGTGGAGACGCAGGCGCTGATCGTCTCGCCCGCCGGCGAGGGCCCGCCGCGGGTGGCGAGCGCCACGCCGCTTGCGGTTGCGAGCGCGGCGATTGTGAGGATGAGCAGACGGACGAGATGCGTCTTCGCGAGCATCGGTACCTCCCGGTTGGCGTGGTTGTCCATCTGGAATACAGAGACCAGTTGCCCCGGGGCGAGATCCGTCACGCTTTCGGTTCAGATCCGTTGCAGCTGCGTTACCGGTGGGTTGCGGTTACCGTTGCCCGATGCTCGTCGTAGCCGCAACCGAGGCCGAGCTCGCCGCGACGGGAGCCCGGGACACCCTCTGCTGCGGAATTGGTCCCGTCGAGACCGCCGCCACCGTCGCTGCAGCCCTTGCGTCTGCGCGGCCGAACGGGGTGCTGCACGTCGGGCTCGCCGGCGAGCGCGGCTTCACCGCGCCGGAGGTTGTGATCGGCGATGAGGCGCTCTACTGCGACGCCGTCACCCCCGGGTTCGTTCGCGCCCAGGAGCGCCCCGACGGAGAGCTGCTCGGCCGCGTGCGGACGGCGCTCCCCGGCGCCCGCGTCCTCACGATCGGGACCAGCGCCCGGGTCGGCGGCTCCTCGGGTTGCACGATCGAGGCGATGGAGGGATTCGCGGTGCTGCGCGCCTGCGCGCTCGCGGGCGTCCCTGCTGTCGAGGTGCGCGTCGTCGTGAACGAGGTCGAGGAGCCGGATCGGTCACGCTGGCGCTTCGACGACGGCTTCCGGCTCCTCGGTGAGACCGTCCCGCTGCTCCTGGAGGCGCTCGATGCCTAAGCTGCCGGACGCGCTCCCCCACGGCGAGCGCACCATCGGCCAGACCGTTGCCGAATCGATGCGCGCGTACGGCAACGACTTCTGGCGGATCCTGCCCCTCGGCCTTCCGCTCGCGATCGCCGATCAGCTCGGCGGTCACAGCGCGGGGGTGCAGACGGCGGTCTACTGGCTGCTGACACCGCTCTTCGTCGCGGCCTACGTCTGGGCCTGCTCGCTGCTCCTCGATGCGACCCCGACGCGGGCGGCCTGGATCGTCGCGGTTCTCGTCTACCTGCCGTTCCCGATCCTGCGGGCGCTCTACATCCTTCCGGGCCTCGCCTGGTTCGCGTTCATCGGCCTCGCGGTGCCGGCGGCGATGCTCGAAGGGCTTCCGGTGCGCCGTGCGCTTGCGCGTGGGCGAGAGCTTGGCCTTGCGTCTCTCGGCCATGCCCTCGGATCGCTGAGTGCGCTCGTGATCGTCGTCGGCCTCGCCGCACAGGCCCTTCAGGTGATCCTGCAGGGGCAGAGCGACGCCGGGCTCCGGCTCGCGGTCTTCGTCTCCGACATGGCCCTGAGCCCGCTGCTCTTCGTCGGCGGGGCGCTCCTCTATCGCGATCAGGCGGCGCGCGTACGTACCGCCGGCGCCGATCTTGCAGACGCTCCACTCGAATCCTGAGCGGCTCCGTCGGGCGAAGAGGGCCGTCGCGAGCTAAGGCCGCGCGGCGGCGATCGCGCCTGCGAGCGCGGCGTTGCCGATGATCAGCTCGCGGTTGGCCGCGAGCGTCCGGCCACCGCTCTCGCGGTGGAGCCACGAGAGCACGAACGGCGTGACGGCCTGACCGTGCACGCCTTGCGCCTCGGCGGCTTCGATGGCCTGGCGGATCAGGGGCTCGACGTCGTCGAGGCTGTCGTCGGGCGGGCGGCCGACGAGCAGCCCTCCGCCACCGAGCTGCCAGTGCGCGGCGGCGATCGCCGAAACCTCGGCAGCGCTCTCGACGCGCGTCGAGACGGGCGGGCCGCCGGCGGCCGC
>CAIYXH010000018.1 GCA_903930195.1 uncultured Actinomycetes bacterium
AGCCGCGGCAGCTCGAGCGAGCTCACGACCACGTGCTTGGCGCCGTCGCGCTCGAGGTAGATGAACCCGTCTCCGATCCCGAGCGGCACCTCGTGCCGCAGCTCGGGCGAGCGCTCCGTGTCACCGAAGATCAGCACGTCGGACATGTCCGAACTCTACGCCCCCGTCGTGCTGTCCGGAACGGCCTAGTCCGATGCCAGGCATCGCGCGCTCGCCGAATGCAGGCACCCCGCGGACGGACGCGAACCGCATGGTTACGGCGTTTCGCCGGGCGGGGGTGGTCGGCGGGCTGGTGCCAGGCATCGGAAACGAGAGTGCTACCGGCCCCTTGGGGGAGCCACGGGCTAGGGTTGGCGAGATGGGGGATCCGCTGGGCACCGCGCTCGCGCTGAGCGCCCGCTACAACGACGAGGTGCGGCGACTCCTGCCGGAGGGCGCCGACGTCTTCGACGCCCACCTGCACCTCGGGCTCGACATCGACGGGATGGTCGGCGACGACGACGAGCTCGGCCAGATCATGGCGGCCTACGGCATCTCGCGGGCCTTCGTCTTCTGCCTCGACGAGCCCGACCGCCACCCCGCGTTCCGCGCCGCGAACGACCGGACGCTTGCGTTCGCCGCGCACTCGAACGGGCGACTGATCCCGTTCGTCCGCCTCGACCTGAACGAGTCGCCGATCGAGGAGGCGACCCGCTGCCTCGACGCCGGTGCACGCGGGATCAAGCTCCATCCCCGCGCGCAGGGCTTCGGCTCGAACGACGCCCGGCTCGCGCCCGTCTTCGAGCTCGCCGCCGAGCGGCGCGTGCCGATCCTGATCCACGGCGGCCGCGGGCTCCCGCCGATCGCCGACGGCCTGGCTGCGCTGATGGAGCGGAACCCGGAGGCGGTGCTGATCATCGCCCACGCCGGCATCGCCGACATGTCCGCGCTCGCGACGGCGATGGCCGGCCGCAAGGGCGTCTTCTTCGACACCTCCACCTGGAGCGCGATCGACCTCCTCGCCTTCTACGGCCGCGTCCCGCCGGAGCAGATCCTCTACGCCTCCGACTATCCGTACGGCCAGCAGCCCGCGTCACTCTTCATCACCGCGAAGACCGCGCGCTATGCCGGCTGGACGGACGAGCAGATGCGTGCGCTCCTCGCCGGAAACGCGAATGCAATTGCGGACGGGACGTCGCTCCCGGAGCCGACCAGCCCGCTCGGGCCCCGCGAGCTGGCCCTGGCCTTCGGCCTCGCCCGCATCCATCTCTACCTCTCGATGTCGACCACCCTCCTCTGGACGCGGCAGCAGGACGCTCCCGGCGTGCTCGGCCTCGCGATCAACGCCTGCGCCGACGCGGAGGACGTCTACCCCGAGGCGATCGGCCGCATCCGCGAGCTGCTCGAAACGGCCCGCGACCTGTGGGAGACGCTGCCCGAGATCGAGGACGAGGCCGACCGCTTCGACGCCGGCCGGCTCACGTTCCGGCTGATCCTCCTCGCAGACGTCGAGACGATCACCGCAACCAGCTGACCGTTACGATTCTGGCCGTGCGCGTCCTTCGCTTCGCAGCGTTTGCTGCACTCGCCGCGAGCATGCTCGTCGTCGCGGGCTGCGGGAGCGGCGGCTCGTCGCCAACCACGACGACCGCCGCCGCGGCGACCACCACCACGACGACGACGACCTCGGGCGCGGTGACCTGCACGACGGTCGACCAGCCGGCCGACGGCGCGCGCACCGAGAAGAAGCCGACCGCCTCGCTCGACCCGTCGAAGACCTACGTCGTCACCTTCCAGACGAACTGCGGCAGCTTCTCGGTCACGCTCGACCAGAAGCAGTCGCCGGAGGCAACCGCCTCGTTCGTCTCGCTGGTCGACGACAAGTACTTCGACGACACGATCTTCCACCGCATCGTCCCCGGCTTCGTGATCCAGGGCGGCGACCCGACCGCGACCGGCGAGGGCGGCCCCGGCTACAGCACCGTCGACACGCCGCCGAAGACCGCTGCCTATACCCACGGCGTCGTCGCGATGGCAAAGACGGGCGCGCAGCCCGCCGGCACCGCCGGCAGCCAGTTCTTCGTGGTGACGACCGCGAACGCCGGGCTCACGCCGGACTACGCGATCATCGGCACCGTCACCTCGGGTCTCGCGGTCTGCGACAAGATCGGCACGTTCGGCGACGCCAGCGACCCGAGCGGCACGCCGACCCGCATCGTCGAGATCGAAAAGGCGACCGTCTCCACCTCGTGATCGCCGCCGTGGTGCTGGCAGCCGGCGCAGCCAGCCGCTACGGCTCCCCCAAGCAGCGCCTCTTCCTGCCGGACGTGCTCGCGCGGCTCGCGGAGTCGCCGGTCGACGAGATCGTCGTCGTCGAGGGCGCGCACTCGCTCGACGGGCTCGACCTCGGCAATGCCCGCCTGGCGCCGTGCGCCGGCTGGGCGGCCGGCCCCGGAGCGTCGCTCCGCTGCGGTCTCGCCGCGCTCGGGCCGGACGTCGAGGCCGCCGTGATCGTCCTCGCCGACGGCCCCGACCTCGACCCCCGCGCAGTGGCCCGCGTGCTGGAGCACCGCGGCGACGGGGACGTCGTCGTCGCGAGCTACGACGGCACCCGAGACCACCCGACCGTGCTCGACCGCAGCGTCTGGGCGCAGATCCCCGACGTCGGCGCACGCGGACTGCAGGCCGTCCTCGTCGCCTGCGACGACCTCCGGCCTCCGGGGGACATCGACACCCCGGAGCTGGCGACAGAACGCGCGCGCTCTACGTAGAGCGCAGGCCGGCGAGCTTCTGCTTGAGCTCCTCCGGCATCGGCTCGTCCGCAGCGATGCGGACAAAGTGGCGCAGCTTCTCCTCGAAGCGATAGCGCTTGTCGCACGGCGGGCACGCCTCCAGGTGCGCCTTCGCCTCGACCACCTCGTCGTCGGAGAGCATCCCGTCGACGTACGGCTGCATCATCTTCTCGCAGTCGTCGCAGCCACAACCCATTCAGACCACCTCCGCCAGATTCTGCTTCAGGATCCGCCGTCCACGATGGAGCCGCGACATGACCGTTCCGACCGGGATGTCGAGGATCTGCGCGGCATCGGCGTAGGAGAACTCGCCGATGTCGACCAGCACCACGACGTCGCGGAAGTCGTGCGGCACCTCTGCGAGGGCGTCGACGACCGCGTTCTGGGAGAGCCGGTCGATCACGCGCTCCTCATCCGGGTTCTCGTCCGGAAGCGTCGACTCGAGCTTGTTGTAGAGGAAGTAGTCGCCCTCTTCCAGCGGCTCGATGTCGGGGGAGCGCTGGATCTTGCGCCCCCGGTCGATGTTCAGGTTCGTGAGGATCCGGAGCAGCCAGGCCCGGAGATTCGTCCCCGGCTGGAACTGCTGCCACGAGCGAAACGCGCGGGCGTAGGTGTCCTGCACGAGGTCCTCTGCGGCCTCACGCGAGTTGACCATGCGGCGGGCGACCCGGAACACCTGGTCGCTCAACGCAAGGGCCTCTTCTTCGAACCGGACGCGGTCACGCGCTACCTCGGCGATACGGCGGGTTTCGGCGGCAGTCGGTGCGCTCTCGCTCATCCGACGGCCACCCTAGCAACCTGTTCCAACGCCTCCGGGCGCCCAGGGATTCCCGCGCGCGGCGCCGAGGCGCCTAGGCGAGCTCGCGAAATCCGCCGCGCGCGAACTCCTTGACGAGCGCGTCGCGCGAGGTGATCTCGTCGTCGTAGACGACGCGGACGTCGCCGTTCAGCGCGGCGTTCGCGGCCGTGAGACCCTCGTGGCCCTTGAGGACGTGCGCGAGCCGGGCGACACACCGCTCGCAGCGGATGCCCTTGACGGTGATGGTCTCTTCGACGACAGCCATGGCTCCAGCGTACCCGGCGAACTACCCTGCGCGGACGCCGTGGACCGGGCGGCCGGCGGCGATCCAGGCGTAGTAGGACGCGCTCGGGCCGTAGGTGTTCTTGTAGTTCACGATCCGCGGGTTGCGGCCGACGTCGCGGGCGCGGGCGGCGTGCTTGAGGAGGTTCGGGTCGTCCTGCTCCTGCCAGACGAGGATCAGGTGCGCCGCCGTCATGAAGTCGGCGACGTAGGTGCAACCGGATGCGGGGCACGGGAAGGGATCGGTACGGACGCACCACCAGCCATCACGATCGTCGGTGTCGTCGTGCCAGAGCTCGTCGTCCTCGGCCGTGACCCGCGTCTCCTCGAAGACGAGCGTTCCCCTCTCCACGCGCACAGGGTACGCCGTTCCGTTCGGGGTCGCGCAAGAAAGAATGGCCGCGACCGGGGCAGGCATGCCGGTCGCGGCCATATAAGTCCGCCGAATCGCGCTGGCTGGACGATTCGGCGGTATCGGGTCTCGCGAAGAAACCCGCTGACCCATATCTATCCACCGCAACCCGCATTCGCGGTTAAGGGCCTATTAACCGGTGAGAAGACGAGGTTCGAGCTTTCCCTCGCCGGCAGCGTCGACGCGGTAGGCCGCAGCTCCCTCGCGGGAGGCGACGACCTCGCGCAGCTCGGTGCCGACGTAGTGCAGGCCGACGTCGTCCTCGGCGG
>CAIYXH010000019.1 GCA_903930195.1 uncultured Actinomycetes bacterium
CACCTCGGCGGCGTCGTGGAGCGGGCCCGACGGCAGCCGGTGCGACGTACCGGTGACCTCGCGGATCGCCTCGTCGGCGAAACCGATGAGCGTCTCGTCGAAGAGGATCGGCTCGATCGACCAGATCGTCTCCCACTCGACCTCGACGTTCTCCTCGGTCGCGAATCGGTGCGAGGCCTCCTCGGCGAGCGAGCGCAGCCGGGCGAGCTCCTGCGCGTCGAGATGGCGCTGGTCGAGCAGCTGCTCGGCGGTCTCGACGACGGAGGTCACGATCCCGGGCTTGCAGACGACGCCGCCCGAGGTGCAGACGGCGCCGCCGCCGACCTCGGCGGCGATCCCGCGGATCTCGAGCGCGAGCTTCGCCGCGCCCGCAAGCGCGTCGCGGCGGCTGTCCATCGGCGTCGAGCCGGCGTGCGCCGCCTGGCCGCGCCAGGTGATCCGCGAGCGCTCGACACCGAACGTCCCGAGCACCACCCCGAGCGGCAGCCCAAGCCGTTCGAGCACCGGGCCTTGTTCGATGTGCAGCTCGAGATAGGCACCTGCGCGTTCGAGCTCTGCGCGCGCGTCGAGCGCACGCTCGAGCGAGATGCCGTACGCGGCGATGGCCGCCGGCAGCCCGATCCCGTCGCGATCCTTCAGCTTCGCCAGCTCAGCCTGGTCGGCCATCGATCCCGCCGCCGCCGAGGAGCCGAAGAGCGAACGGCCAAAACGCGCACCCTCCTCGTCGGCCCAGTTGACGAGCCGCACCGGCACCGGCGGCGTCCCCTCCTCGGCGATCCGGCGCAGCACCTCGACGCCGGCCATGACATTGAGGCAGCCGTCGAGCCAGCCGCCGTTCGGCACCGAATCCATGTGCCCGCCGATCAGCAGTGCCGGGCCGTCGGAGGCGCCCGCAAGCGTGAACCAGTCGTTGCCGGCAGCGTCGACCGTGTGCACCGCGCCGGTCGGCGCAACCTTCTCGCGCAACCAGTCGCGGGCGCGCTCCCAGGTCTCCGTCCAGGCGACGCGCTGAGCGCCACCCGCGTCACCCGTCAGCGCGCGGAGCTCCTGCAGTTCGGCGACCGTGCGGGAGGGATCGAGCGGCATGGCGCGATCCTAACGCGACCCGGCCTATGCGATTCGCGCAGTTTCTTCTCACGAAGCCTCGTGATAAGACTGCGCGATGCGTCGTGCTGGCAGGCAGATCGCAGGGGGCCTTCTCGTCCTTGCGCTGCTCGTCGGCCTCTGGGAGCTCTACCGGCTGATCTGGTCGTCGACCGGCTGGACGTGGCCGTTCGTCGTCGACGACACCTCGATGCCGCACGTCTGGACGATCCTCCACGCGTTCGCCCAGCCCGCCCAGGTCGACCAGCCTTCGCTCGGGAACATCCTCTTCCACAAGGCGCTCTTCACCGCGAAGGAGGCCGCGTTCGGCTTCGCGATCGGGGCGATCGTCGGCTTCGCGCTCGGCATCGGCCTCGCGCACTCGCGGCTCGCGCGCCGCGGCCTGACGCCGTACATGGTCGCGAGCCAGACGATCCCGATCCTCGCGATCGCGCCGATGGTCGTGATCTGGGTCAATCCGAAGCTCCCCCACGCGCTCCAAGGCTGGGGCTCAGTCGCCGTGATCGCCGCCTACCTCACCTTTTTCCCCGTCGCGATCAACTCGCTGCGCGGCCTGCAGTCGGCCGACCCGCGCGCGCTCGAGCTGATGCGCTCGTACGCCGCGGGGCCATGGACGGTGCTCTGGAAGGTGCGCGTCCCGTCGTCGCTCCCCTACGTCTTCTCGGCGCTGAAGATCGCGGCGACGGCAAGCGTCGTGGGCGCGATCATCGGCGAGCTCCCCTCGGGCCTCCAGTCGGGCCTCGGCGGGGCGATCCTCAACTTCAACCAGTACTACTCGATCGAGCCGCAGGAGCTGTGGGCGACGAACATCGTCGCCGCGGCGCTCGGCGTCCTGTTCTTCCTGGTCGTCGTCGGGGCGGAGCGTCTCGTCGTCCAGCGTGCGCCCGAACGGACCGCATGAGCGTCGTCTCGGTCAGCGGCGTCACGAAGACCTTCGCGCGTGGGAACGTCACGGCGCTCGAGGGGATCGACCTCGAGCTCGGCGCCGGCGAGTTCGTCTCGCTGATCGGCCCGTCGGGCTGCGGCAAGTCGACGCTCCTCCGCGTGATCGCCGACCTGATCGAGCCCACGGCGGGAACGGTCACGGTGAACGGCAAGCCCGCCGCGCGGGCGCGCGCCGACCACGACTACGGCATCGTCTTCCAGAGCGCCGTCCTCTTCGACTGGCGCACCGTCGCGAAGAACATCTCGCTCCCGCTCGAGCTGCTCGGCTGGGAGAAGCGCAAGCGCGAGGCGCGCATCGCCGAGATGCTCGAGCTCGTCGAGCTCGGCGGCTTCGCCGACCACCGGCCCTGGGAGCTCTCGGGCGGCATGCAGCAGC
>CAIYXH010000020.1 GCA_903930195.1 uncultured Actinomycetes bacterium
CATTCGCGAGCTCTACTCGCTCACGCCCGACGCGAAGGTGCGCGGCTACAAGCCGGGCCGCTTCTCGTTCAACGTCAAGGGTGGCCGCTGCGAGACCTGCAAGGGCGACGGCCAGATCAAGATCGAGATGCACTTCCTGCCCGACGTCTACGTCCCCTGCGAGACCTGCAAGGGCAAGCGCTACAACCGCGAGACGCTCGAGGTGCGCTTCAAGGGGAAGACGATCGCCGACGTGCTCGAGATGCCCGTCGAGGAGGCGCTCAAGTTCTTCGCGAAGATCCCGAAGATCCGCCGCCGCCTGCAGACGCTCCACGACGTCGGCCTCGACTACATGCGGCTCGGCCAGCCCGCGACGACGCTCTCGGGCGGTGAGGCCCAGCGCGTGAAGCTCGCGTCCGAGCTCTGCAAGGTCGCCACCGGGCGCACGCTCTACATCCTCGACGAGCCCACGACCGGCCTGCACTTCGCCGACATCGAGCTGCTGCTCGACGTGCTGCAGCGCCTCGTCGACACCGGCAACACGGTGCTCGTGATCGAGCACAACCTCGACGTGATCAAGCAGGCCGACTGGCTCGTCGACCTCGGCCCCGAGGGCGGCGACGAGGGCGGCGAGATCATCGCCACCGGCACCCCCGAGGACATCGCCGCAGTCGACCGCTCCTACACCGGCCAGTTCCTGCGCCCGCTGCTCAAGCGCCGCACTGCCGCCGCTGCCTAGGGCGCGTTGCACTACCGTTCACAGTCGTCATGACCCGCCGCCAGAAGCGCCTCACCTACGTCATCCTCGCCGCGCTCATGCTCGCGCTCTTCGCGGGCGGGGTCGTCTACGGCTACTCGGGGCGCTCGAACACGATCTGCAAGGACGGCAAACCGCCGCTCCAGGAGAACGACTACGTCGGCATCGGGCAGGTCGCCTACCGCTGCCACAACGGTCAGATCGTCACGAACTCCTAGCCCGAACGGCTGCCAACGGGTTTCCTACGAGGCTCCGACCAGTTCCTCCGATGGCGGCGCCATGATGGCTCCCATGACACAGCACGAAGAGATCGAGCTCGCGACGCGGAAGAACGCGGGGGTCGAGGTCAAGCTGATCTGGCGCAAGAACGCCGACGACCTGAAGATCGTGGTCGCCGACGAGCGCACCGGTGAGACCTACGAGGCCGGCGTCTCTGCCGACCGCGGCCTCGACGCGTTCTACCACCCGTTCGCCTACCTCGCCCCGTAGCCAGCAGCCCCAGTCCCCCTGGCGGCTGTGCGATGCTGGCCCCATGGGGACGACGGTGACCGACTCCGGCATACGCGAGTGGTGGCTGCGGACGATCCTCGTCCTGCAGGCGCCCCGGCCCGTGTTCGCCGCGCTGCGCGACGACAGCACCGAGGCCACCGACGACCGGGCCGAGCAGGTGCTCGCGATCGTCCTGCTCGCCGGGATCGCCCTCGCGCTCTCGTCCCGTGCGGCAGAGGGCTACGGCGGCATCGTCCTCGCCGTCTGGGCATTCCTCGCCGGCGGTGCCACCGGCTTTGCGGGCTACCTCGCGATCGGCGCCGTGCTCTACTGGGCCAGCCATGCCCTCGGCTCGCAGGGCTCGTACCGCCGCTCGCGGCACGTGCTCGCGTTCGCGTCGGTGCCGCTCGCCCTCTCGCTCGTGCTCTGGCCCGTGCGCGCCGCGGTCTACCCCGGCGACACGCTGCACCGGCACGCCGCGTTCACGGTGCTGCTCTTCGCGTTCGTCGCGTGGTCGGCGTACCTGCTCGTCGCCGGCGTTCGTGCCGTCCACGGCTGGACGTGGGCGCGCTCAGCCGCCGCTGCAGTCGCGCCGGTCGCGGTGATCGTCGTTCTCCTAGCGCGCTGAGAGCGCGGCCTCGAACCGGGCGAGCTCCTCGTCCGGGATCGAGTAGGTGTGCTGCTCCTCGGGGAAGGCGCCGCTGCGCACGTCGTCGGCGTACTGCCCGAGCGCCTCGGCGATCTGACCGGCGAGATCGGCGTAGCGGCGGACGAAGCGCGGGGTGCTCCCTGCGAAGAGGCCGAGCAGGTCGTGCCAGACCATCACCTGCCCGTCGCAGCCCGCGCCGGCGCCGATGCCGATCGTCGGGATCGCGAGCGTCTGGCTGATCCGCGTCGCGATCTGCGCGGGGACGGCTTCGAGCACGAGTGCCGAGGCACCCGCCGCCTGGAGCGCAAGCGCATCGTCCAGCAGCTGAAGCGCAGCATCGGCCGTGCGGCCCTGCGCGCGGAAGCCGCCGAGCTTCGTCGCCGACTGCGGCGTCAGCCCGATGTGGGCGACGACGCCGATGTTCGCGCCGGCGATCGCCTCGACGCGAGCGGTCATCCGGCCCGCGCCCTCGAGCTTGACGAGGTCGGCGCCGCCTTCCTTCACGAGCCGGATCGCGCTCGTCACCGCCTGCTCGTCCGAGACCTCGTACGAGCCGAACGGAAGGTCGCCGACGACGAGCGGCCGTTGCGCCGTGCGCGTGACCGCGCGGGTCAGGAAGATCATCTCGTCGAGCGTCACCGGGACGGTCGAGGCGTGGCCGAGCATCACCATCGCCGCGGTGTCGCCGACGAGGATCAGCTCGACGCCCGCCTGGTCGGCGAGCGTCGCGGCCGGCGCGTCGTAGGCGGTCACCATCACGATGCGGTCGCCGCGGCGCTTCATCGCTGCAAGCTCGGGGAGCGTCAGCTTCCCGGGGCCGGGGGTCGACGGAGCAGGGTCACGGGGCCAGACGCTCATACGATCCTCCTGAGGGGTGTGTTGTCGATCAGGCGGGTAGCGCCCACCTGGGCGGCGACGACGAGAGTGGGGCCGTCGAGGTCGGCGACCTCGAGGTACTCGGGCTCGATCCCAGCGTCGCGCAGCACGGCGCGCCCGGCGGCCGGATCGCCCGTAGCAAGGGCCCGCGGGATCGCGAGCGCGACGGTGCGCTCGGCGGGGGAGAGGCGCACGTTCCGCGACGAGAGCGCGAGGCCGTCGGGGTCGCGCACTGTCTCGACGGTGCGGATCTCGAGCTCCAGGTTCAGGTCGCGGACGACCTGCCGCACGACGGCGACCTGCTGCGCGTCCTTGCGGCCGAAGTAGGCGCGCGCCGGGTGCACGAGCGAGAAGAGCTTCACGCAGACCGTTGCGACGCCTCGGAAGTGTCCCGGCCGCTGCGTCCCCTCGAGCCCCTCAGCGGCGCCCTTGGGCTCGATCCAGGTGGCGAAGCCCGGCGGATAGAGCTCGGCGGCATCCGGGGCGAAGAGCACGTCGGTGCCGGCAGCTTCCGCCGCGCGCGCATCGGCCTCGAGGTCGCGGGGATACGCGGCGAGATCCGACGTCTCGGAGAACTGCGCCGGGTTGACGAAGACGGTCGCGACGACGACGTCGTTCTCGGCCCGCGCCGCCTGCAGCAGGGCGACATGCCCCGCGTGCAGGGCACCCATCGTCGGTACGAGCCCGACCGACATCCCCTCGAGCCGCGCAGGCTCGAGCGCACGCCGCAGCTCGGCAATCGTCTGAACCCTCTTCATCGCACGCTCCAGTTCCGTTCGGGATACCGGGCACCCGCAACGGTACCCGCTGCGCCAGTCCGTCCGCCGCGACCCGCACGATGAGCGAGTCGTTCGAGTCCGATACGCTGGGAGCGCGATGCCGATCTACGAGTACGCCTGCATGAGCTGCGAGTCGCATTTCGAGGAGCTCGTCCGGAGTGACGAGACCCCCGCCTGCCCGTCCTGCGGGACGGACAAGGTCAAGCGGCAGCTCTCGGTGTTCGCACGGCACGGCAGCACGCCTCAGCCGAAGCTCGGTGCACCGGCGGTTCGCGCCGGCGGCGGTTGCTGTGGCGGAGCCTGCGGCGGCCATTGACCTTCCGCTGACGCTCTCGGCGTATGCCGAGCAGGTCGCCGGCTGCACGCGCTGCGCCCTTGCACAGAGCCGGACGCAGGTCGTCTTCGGGTCGGGTTCTCCGACCGCGGAGCTGATGTTCGTCGGCGAGGCACCGGGTTTCCACGAGGACCAGCAGGGCGTCCCGTTCGTCGGCGCCGCCGGGAAGCTCCTCGACAAGCTCCTGGCGGGGATCGGGCTGACCCGTGAGGACGTGTTCGTCGTGAACGTGCTCAAGTGTCGGCCGCCGGGTAACCGTGACCCGCAGCCCGAGGAGATCGAGGCCTGCGAGAGCCACCTGTTCAAGCAGATCGAGCTGATCCGCCCGAAGGTCGTCGCGACCCTCGGGAACTTCGCAACCAAGCTCCTCTCCGGCAAGCCCGACGGCATCACCCGCGTCCACGGCGTCGAGCAGGAGGTCACGCTCGGCGGCTCGCGCGTCCTGCTCTACCCGATCTTCCATCCGGCGGCCGCGCTCTACACCCCGCGGATGCTCGAGGTGCTCCAGACCGACTTCGCCCGGATCCCGGAGCTGTTCGGCCGAGACGCGACTCCGAGGCCGGTGCCTCCGGCGCCGCTCGCCGTCGTTCCGGAGCCCCAGGTCGTCGCGGCCGAGCAGCTCGGCCTCTTCTAGGGACTGTCCCCGACCGAGTCGGGGCCTGTCCCGACGTTCGCAGTGTCTCCGCCGGCCGAAGATCGGGACAGGCCCCCTTCGGGGGACAGTCCCTGGATGAGATCATGTGCCCATGGTGCGCCTGCCGTCGTCAGTTGAGCCCGTCGTGACCACAACGGGATCGGCCGCCGAGACCGAGGCCGTC
The DNA here is from genome assembly GCA_903930195.1 of uncultured Actinomycetes bacterium. Classification (GTDB taxonomy): domain Bacteria; phylum Actinomycetota; class Thermoleophilia; order Gaiellales; family Gaiellaceae; genus PALSA-600. Next base: position 4,682 of record CAIYXH010000020.1, read on the forward strand.
GGTGCCCGGCTCGCGGCTGCGCTCGCCGTGGACGACG
>CAIYXH010000021.1 GCA_903930195.1 uncultured Actinomycetes bacterium
GTGCAGGAGGTGATCGTCCAGAACTTCCGCGCGAAGGCCGACACGAAGATGGCCGACGCGCCCGAGCCTGCGCTCGAGGAGCTCCTCTGGACGATCGCGTGCGCGCGGCTGATCCTGCCGCCCGAGGTCGCGCTGCAGGCGCCGCCGAACCTGACCGAGGACTTCGCCGCGCTGCTCGACGCGGGGATCGACGACTGGGGCGGCGTCTCGCCCGTCACCGCCGACCACGTGAACCCCGAGGCGCCCTGGCCCGAGCTCGAGCTGCTGCGGGAGGCGTGCGCCAGCCGCGGGCTCGAGCTCGCACCGCGCCTCACCGTCTACCCGGGCCACATCACGCCCGAGTGGATCGATGCCGGCCTGCTCCCGAAGGTGCTGCACGCCTCCGACTCGCTCGGCTTCGCCCGTGAGGACAGCTGGGCGACGGGGGAGACCGGCAGCATCCCGTTCCTCGTCTCGCGCGACCCGCTCCCGGACACCGTCGGCGGCGAGCTCGGCGAACCGGAGCTCGCGCGGCTCTTCCGCGCCCGAGGCGACGAGCGCCAGCGGGTCTTCGCGGCGGCCGACCGCCTGCGCCGCGAGGTGAACGGCGACGAGGTCACCTACGTCGTCACGCGCAACGTCCAGTACACGAACGTCTGTTACTTCCGCTGCGGCTTCTGTGCCTTCTCGAAGGGCAAGCTCGCCGAGAACCTGCGCGGCGCGCCGTTCCTCGTGCCGCTCGAGGAGATCGCGCGCCGGGCGCAGGAGGCGTGGGATCGCGGCGCGACCGAAATCTGCCTCCAGGGCGGCATCCACCCGTCGTTCGACGGGGACTACTACGCCTCCGTCGTCCGCACGATCAAGGACACCGTCCCCGACTTGCACGTGCATGCCTTCAGCGCGCTCGAGATCTGGCAGGGCGCGGCGACGCTCGGCGTGCCGCTCCGGGACTACCTCGAGCGGCTGAAGGGCGAGGGGCTCGCATCGCTCCCCGGCACCGCTGCGGAGGTGCTCGACGACCGCGTGCGGGCGATCATCTGCCCCGACAAGATCACGACCGCCCAGTGGCTCGAGGTGCACCGCACCGCGCACGAGGTGGGGCTCCGCTCGAACAACACGATCATGTTCGGCCACGTCGAGCGGCCCGAGAGCTGGGCCCGCCACCTGGTCGCGGTGCGCGACCTCGCCCGCGAGACCGGCGGTTTCACCGAGTTCGTGCCGCTCCCGTTCGTGCACATGGAGGCGCCGATGTACCTCAAGGGCAACGCGCGTCCGGGCCCGACCTTCGGCGAGGTGCTGCTGATGCACGCCGTCGGGCGGCTCGCCCTGCACGGAGCGATCGACAACATCCAGGTGTCGTGGGTCAAGCTCGGCCCGGCCGGCGTCGCCGAGGCGCTGCGCGCCGGCGTCAACGACCTGGGCGGGACGCTGATGAACGAGTCGATCTCCCGCGCAGCTGGGGCCGAGTGGGGTCAGGAGCTCGCGCCCGAGCAGATGGAGGAGCTGATCCGCTCGGCCGGACGGACACCGCGGCAGCGGACGACGCTCTACGGGACACCTCCCGCAGAGCAGGTCGCCCGCTCGTTCGGGGCTGCGCCGCTCGACGAGCCGCGCAACCCGCACGTGAACGAGGCACGCCTCAGCCGGCCGGCGAAGCTGATTCGCCCTACAGTGCCCGCGTGAGCTTCTCGCCCTCGCTTCCCTTCACGCGCCCGATCCTGGGCGGCAACGGCACCTCGTTCGAGGAGTCCGAGCACATCGTGCGCGACGAGCAGCCGAATGTCGCGCTCTGCGGCATCGACCAGACCGACGTTCCCTGGGATCAGGGCTTCCCGGTCTGCCAGGCCTGCCTGGCCGTCGCCGAAGGCCGCATGAGCTAGCTGCCTGGGTCAGACCAGAGGTCTGACCCTCGTAGTTCGCCGTAGAGACACCAACCGCCAGGCCTGCGACGATCCCCCGCGAATGGTGATCGGGATCCTCCTGGTCGGGCTGGCTGCCGCCGTCGCGCTGCTCGTCGCCTGCGGGCTGCGGCTCAGCGGGCTCGTGCCGACGCTGCTCGTCGGCTACGTGCTCTACACCGGCAACCTCGGAGCAGTCACGCTGCTCCTCTCGCCGATCCACGCGGTGACGCGGCTCGGCCTGGCGGTGACGGAGCTGGTGCTGCTCGGCGGCGCGCTGTGGTTCTGGTGGAGGCGGGGGAGACCCGGCGTCCCGCTCGTGTCCGCCCGGGCGAGCGCGCGCGCGATCGTGACCGATCCCGTGACGGCGGTGTTCTTCGCGCTCGTCCTCGTGCTGCTCGCCTACGAGATCCTGCTCGCGAGCGGACCGCCGAACAACATGGACTCGCTCACCTACCACCTCGCCCGCGCGGCGGCGTGGCGCCAGCACGGCGGGATCTACTGGATCCCCTGGTCGCCCGAGGTCGAGCTGAACGCGTACCAGCCGCTCGCCGAGCAGCAGATCCTCTA
>CAIYXH010000022.1 GCA_903930195.1 uncultured Actinomycetes bacterium
ACCACGATCCGCTGACCGGCGTGCTCAACCGGCGCGGCTTCCTCGAAGGGCTGCGGCGGGAGCTGCGGCGCATGGAGCGCCGCGGCGAGTACGGGGCGCTGCTCCTCCTCGATCTCGACAACTTCAAGGCGGTGAACGACACGGCCGGACATCCTGCCGGGGACAGAGTCCTGCGCACGACGGCCGACGTGCTTCGCCGCCGCCTCCGCGCGACCGACGTCATCGGCCGGCTCGGCGGCGACGAGTTCGCCGCGCTCGTCCTCAACGTCACGCCGCGCCAGGCGCGCGAGATCGCTGCAGAGGTCACCGCCTCGATCCGCTCGCAGCCCGTCACGACCGAGGGCAAGGTGATCGAGGTCGCTGCGTCGATCGGCGTCGTCGCCGTGGATCACCTGTCCGGCGAGAACGAGGAGGAGCTCCTCGCCTCGGCCGACCGGGCGATGTACCGCATGAAGAGCCTCCGCCGCGACGGCTGAGCGACCGGCCGATGCCGACAGCCGCCCTCGCCTCGGCGTGGGATCCCGCCCCGCTCGTGCTGGCCGCCGTCGCCGTGGCGGCCCTCCGCTTCGCCCAGGCCTTCGTCCGCCTCCGCCGCCGGGGGCGGGCCGATCACGCGAGCTGGAGCCGTGCTGCCCTCTTCGGGCTCGGGCTCGCGCTCGTCGCGCTGCCGCTCGTCTCCCCGCTCGACGAGGCAAGCGACCGCTACCTGCTCTCGGCGCATCCGCGGCGTACTCGGTGCGCTCGCCTCGCCCTGGGTCGTGCTCGGGATCTGGGCCGCGTCCCTCGGCGCCTGGCACATCCCTGCGGCCTACGACGCCGCGCTCCGGCATCCGCTCGTGCACCAGCTCGAGCACCTCTCGTTCGTCACGGCGGGCTTTCTCGTCTGGAACCTGCTGATCGATCCCGCCCGGCGAGGCCACTTGACCGTCGCGCGACGGCTCGCACTCGCCGGCGGCGTCTTCGGGATCGGGCAGCTTCTCGGCGACGTGCTCCTCTTCACGCCCCACCCGCTCTACGGTTTCTACGCGGCGCAGCCCCACCGGCTCTTCGGGCTCTCGCCGCTCCACGACCAGCAGGCCGCCGGCCTCGTGATGATGGGCGAGCAGCTCGTGACCCTCGGCACCTGTGCGCTCGTGCTGCTCTTCTCGCTGCTGCGCGGCCTCGGCCGGAGGCCGGCGCTTCGCGTCGTGCAGTCGGAGGAGAGCCGGGCTGCCTGGGTCAGACCAGAGGTCTGACCCTCGAGAAGAGGACGTGAAGGGTCGGACCTCTGGTCCGACCCGGTGCGCGACGTCAACCCCGGGACAGGGCTGAAGCCCTGTCCCTACGAGGCGAGCGGGAAGCCCGGGGTGACGAGGGTCGTCTCATCGGGGAGGATCGTCAGCGCCTCGTAGGGCGCGAGCGTGCGCGTCCAGTGCGGGCCCTGCTCGCCCATCGCGAACGCTGCCGTGGCGTAGGCGTCGGCGGTGCCGAGCTCGGGGCCGACGATCGTGACCGAGAGCACGCCGCTCGGCGCCTCGCCCGTGTGCGGGTCGACGACGTGGTCACCGCGGATGTAGGCGCCGGACGTCGCGACCGCGAGCGCGCCGACCCGCGCGACGGCAGCCACCCGGTCGCGGTGGAGTGGATGCTCGATGCCCACCGCCCAGTCGGGCTCCGGCAGGCCGGCGCCGCGGAAGAGGATGTCTCCCCCAGCGTTGATCGAGTAGTTCTGGAGCCCGGCGTCGTCGAGCAGCTCGGCGCCCCGGTCGACCGACCAGCCCTTCACGAGCCCCGAGGGATCGACCTGGTCGAACGCGCGATAGCGGTGGCTGAAGTAGCCGCCCGTCTCCGCGCTCAGCTCGTCGCAGCGGTCGAGCACCTCACGTACGTCCGTCGAGCACTCGCGGACGAGCAGCTCACCGCGGTTGAGGCGGCTGATCTCGCTGTCCGGCTTGTAGGTGCTGAAGGTGCGGTCGACCTCGTCGAACCACGCGAACAGCTCGTCGAGGACGCGCTCGTCGACCTCGTCCCGGACGTCGACGACGATCGGCAGGCCCATGACCTGCTCGACCCGGCGGCGCCCGGGCAGCGCCACGACGTTACGCCGTGTGCGCCTGGGTGAGTGCAGCCTGCAGCGACTGCTCCCACGAGACGGTGGTGTTGGTCGCGCCGGAGATCGCCTGGAGCTTCGCGGACTGCACCTTCAGCGTCTCGTACCGGAGGAGCGGCAGCGCCGAGGCGTTGATGTACTTCGACTTCGGCGTGTGGTCCGGGTAGATCGGCCAGTCGACCGAGAGGATCTTCACCTTCGTCACCTTGGTGCCGACGATCGTCTTCTGGACCTTGATCCGCACCGTCATGAAGCCCCACTGGTGGCACTTGACGTTCGGGCCGACGACCGTGGCGGTCACCGTCTTCGCGACCCGCTTCAGGCTGGTCGTGTCACGTGTCGCGCTGGTGGCGGCGAGCACGTCGCCGGTCTGAGCGGCGAGGGCGGATGCACAGACGAACGTGGTGACCAGCTTGGAGATCTTCACGGCAGAACCTCGATTTCGGAATGGTGACGGGGTGACCTGAAATCCAGGTTACAGGGCAAATCGCTCAACGTGAAGGTGCTCTCGCGAAACATTTGCACGTCGCAAATTCGGGACGATTGCGTCGATCATCCCGACGGGGCCGCAGATGTACACGTCGCGCTCGGCGATGTCGGGGACGAGCTCCTGGAGGTGCTTCGGCGAGAGCAGGTCGCGGCCCTCGGGCGTCGTGTGGTCGCCGACGACGTAGCTGACCTTGATGCCGCGCTCGCGCGAGATCCGCTCGAGCTCGTCGGCGAAGACGAGGTCGTCGTTCGAGGCGACGCGGTAGAGCGCGACGACGTCGCCGGTCATCACCTCGAGGAGCGCGCGCACCGGCGTGATCCCGATCCCACCGGCGACGAGCAGCCGCTTGCGGTTCGCGCGGCCGTCGTCGATGAAGACGCCGAAGGGCCCCTCGACGACGACGCGGGTGCCGATCGGGATCTGGCCGAACTTCGCGGTGTGGTCACCGAGGTCCTTGACCGTGATCCGCAGCGACGTGCCGTCGGGCGCCTCGGAGATCGAGAACGGGTGCTGGGTGTACCAGAAGCCCTTGGTCAGGAACCGCCAGAAGAAGAACTGCCCGGCCTTCGTCCCGAGCCGGCCGAGGTTGCGTCCGGTGACCCGCAGCGAGACCACTCCCGGCCCTTCGTGGGTCACCTCGGTGACGCGCATGCCGAAGCGGAAGGTGTTCACTGCCGGGACGAGCAGCCGGAAGAGGAAGACGAGCAGGGCCGCGAAGCACCAGATGCCCATCCAGTAGTCCTGCCAGCCGGGGCTGACGATCAGGTCGTTGCCGTCCGGGATCATGTGGAACCAGGCGAGCGCGATGGCGCCGTAGGCCATGAAGTGGACGGCGTACCACCACTCGTACGAGAGCTTGCGCTTCACGACGACGAGCGAGGTGACGAAGACGAGGACGAGCAGGAACGTGCCGATCGTCGCCGTGATGATCCCCGGGTACGGCGAGGTCGCCGCGGCGTGGCTGCCGCCGCAGGCCCCCGGCAGCACGCTGAGACATGGCGCTCCACCGGCCCCGCCGACGACCGCTGCGGCCGCCCCCGGCGCCTTCGGCTGCGGCAGCGTCAGCCAGTTCCAGTACTCGGTGAGGATCCCGTTGCCGTCCTGCTTCGCGTAGCCCCAGACGGTGCAGAAGACGTGGGCGAGCGCGAGGTAGATCACCGCGTGCCCGTTCCAGCGGTGCCAGATCGTCAGCTTGTCGAAGCCGACCTTGCGCTCGACGAATGGCAGCCGCGCGAGGAGCACGACCTCGATCAGGGCGAAGTAGCCCGAGAGGAACGCCGTCAGGCGCCCCATGCCGACGAGCACGTTGTCGAAGGAGTGCCAGTGGTAGGCGAGGCCGTCGCCGTAGCCGTACTGCCAGAAATAGATGATCGCCGCGAGATTCCCGAGGACAAACGCCCAGAGCGCGAGCGTCACGGCAAGGCTGCCCGCGCGGGCGGCGGTGCCGGGCGGCCGGGTGAGGCCGACCGGGATCGTGGCGTGGGCGCTGTCGGTCATCGCTGCAGGTGGCTTCGATCGACCGCGGAGACGGGTCCGACGTGCGGTCCGTCATACAGAAGCACATCTGGACGACGGGGTGGTAATCGCGGCCGGGGCGGATCACCGGCAAGATTGCGGACGGATGAGCGAATCGCCCTCCGAAGAGCCCGTCGGCCCGCTCCGCCGCGATGTGCGGCTGCTCGGGTCGCTGCTCGGCCAGGTCCTGGTCGACCAGGAGGGCGAGGAGTTCCTCGCGACCGAGGAGCTGATCCGCGCGAGCGCCCGCGAGGCCCGCGAGATCGGCGATCCGACGGGGGTACGCGAAGCGGTGCAGGCCCTCGCCCCGGAACGGCAGGCGACGATGCTCCGCGCCTTCGCCCTCTACTTCCAGCTCGCGAACACCGCCGAGCAGCATCACCGCCTTCGCCGCCGCCGCGAGTACGGCCACGCGGCGGACGTGCCGCGCGAGTCGCTCGACGAGGCGTTCCTGCGGCTCGCCGACGTGCCGCCCGACCACCTGCGCCGCCGGCTCGACGCGATCTCGCTCGAGCTCGTCCTCACCGCGCACCCCACCGAGTCGTCGCGCCGCACCTTCCTGCAGGCGCACGTCCGGATCCACGACATCCTCACCGACTACGACGACCCGCTCCTTTCGGAGCGCGAGCGCCAATCGCTGGAGGCGCGGCTCGCCGAGGAGATCACGATCCTCTGGCAGACCGACGAGGTGCGGGCCGAACGGCCGCGCGTCGCCGACGAGATCCGTCACGGGCTCTGGTTCTTCGAGGAGAGCCTGTTCGACACCGCCGAGTGGCTGCTCGAGGAGTACCGGCACAAGGTGCCGGGTGCCCCGATCCCGCTGCGGTTCGGCAGCTGGATCGGGGGCGACATGGACGGCAACCCCTCCGTGAGCGGCGAGACGATCGCCGACGCCCTCTCGACCGCGCGGAAGGTCGCGCTCACGCGCTACCGCAACGACGTCCGCGAGCTTGCCGTCTCGCTCGCCTCGAGCCGCTCGCTCGTCACGGTCTCGCCGGAGCTCGACGCGTCGATCGCCCTCGACGAGCGCGAGCTGCCGGAGCACGCGGCGCTGATCCGGCACCGCAACGAGTTCGAGCCGTACCGCCGCAAGCTCTCGTTCGTCTGGGTGCGGCTCTCCGAGGATCTCTACCCCTCGCCCGACGACTTCCTCGCCGACCTCGCCATCGTCCGCCGCAGCCTCGAGGCGAACGGCGGCACCCGGATCGCAAACGGCCGGCTCGCGAAGCTCGAGCGGCGCGTCGAGCTGTTCGGCTTCCACGTCGCGAAGCTCGACGTCCGGCTCCACTCGCGCGAGATCCGCGAGCCGACGGAGCGCACGCACGAGACGTTCGCCGCCGTCGCCGCCGCCCGCGCGCTGCACGGGCCGCAGGCGCTCGACACGGTGATCGTCTCCGCGACGGAGTCCGCCGGCGACGTGCTCGCGGTGCTCGACCTGACCGACGAGCCGGTCTCCGTCGTCCCGCTCTTCGAGACGATCTCCGACCTCCAGACCGCCCAGAACACGATGCGCGAGCTGCTTGCCGAGCCGCGGTACGCGCAGCGGGTCGCGGAGCGCGGCGGACGCATCGAGGTGATGGTCGGCTACTCCGACTCCGGCAAGGACGGCGGCTACCTCGCGGCCCGTTGGGCGATCTACGAGGCGCAGGAGCGGCTGACCGAGGTCGCCCGCGAGGCCGACGTCGAGCTCACCGTCTTCCACGGCCGCGGTGGGAGCGCCGGCCGCGGCGGCGGCCCCACCCACGCAGCGATCCTCGCCCAGGCGCCGGGCTACCCGCCCGGCCGCCTGAAGGTCACCGAGCAGGGCGAGACGATCTCGTTCAAGTACGGCCTGCGCGGGATCGCCTACCGCAACCTCGAGGCGGCGCTTGCCGGGACGGTGCTCTCGGCGTTTCCCGAGATCACCGGACGCACGCCGAGCGACGAGGAGCGGACGCTGCTCGGCCGGCTCGCGGCGAGCGCCGAGAAGGCCTATCGCGGCTTCGTCTGGGAGACGCCGGGCTTCGTCGACTTCTTCCGGTCGTTCACCCCGGTCGACGAGCTCGCGCTGCTCGAGATCGGCTCGCGGCCCGTCCGCCGGCCCGACGGCGACACGTATCTCCCGTCGCTCCGCGCGATCCCGTGGGTGTTCTCGTGGACACAGAACCGGACGCTCCTGCCGGCCTGGTTCGGCTGCGGGACGGCGTTCGCCGACGTCGACATCGCCGATCTGCGCCGGCTCTACCGCGAGCTGCCGTTCTTCGGGCCGCTGATCGACAACCTGGAGATGACGCTCGCGAAGACGAGCCTCGAGATCGCGCGCGAGTACCTCGAGCTCGTGCCGCCCGAGCTCGACCCGGAGGCGTTCTTCCGCACCATCTCGGCCGAGTACGAGCGGACGCGCGTGGCGGTGCTGGAGATCGTCGGCGAGGAGCGGCTGCTCGAGGGCAACCCGATCGTCCGCCGCTCGATCGGGATCCGCAACCCGTACGTCGACCCGATGAACGCGATTCAGGTGGAGCTCCTCCGCCGCCACCGCGCCGGCGACCCCACGGCCCGCCTCCCGCTCTCGCGCTCCATCGCCGGCATCGCCGCGGCGCTGCGCAACACGGGGTAACGGGCCTGGCCCCTTGGGGCCTGGCCCGATCTTCGACCCTCGGCGACGATCCGGCCTGACACGCTTCAGTCGGGCCAGGCCCCGAAGGGGCCAGGCCCCAGAACGGGGCAACACGTCGCCCGGCCTTGCGCCAATCGCCAGAATGGAGCCTGTGGGGGCACCCGGTGGGCTGAGTGTCGCGGCGGAGACGATTCCCGACGAGCGGGCGGTCCTCGAACGCGCAGGCGGCGAGAACTTCACGGTCGCCTCGGTCCTCCTCGGCAGGCGGACAGCCCGGCACCTGACGGCGATCTACGGCTTCGCCCGCCTCGTCGACGAGCTGGGCGACACAGTCTCCGGCGATCGCCTCGCCCAGCTCGACTGGCTCGAGACGGAGCTCGACCGTGCCTACGCCGGCACCGCGACCCATCCCCTGCTCCAGCGCCTGACCCCCACGCTGCGCGAGCTCGTGCTGCCGCGCGGCCCGTTCGTGCGGCTGATCGACGCGAACCGGCGCGACCAGGAGCAGACGGTGTACGCGACCTGGGAGGAGCTGCTCGACTACTGCACCCTCTCGGCGAACCCGGTGGGCGAGCTCGTGCTGCACGTCTTCGGCGCTGCGACGGCGGAGAACATCGCACTCTCCGACAGCGTCTGCACCGCGCTCCAGGTCGCCGAGCACCTGCAGGACGTCGCCGAGGACTTCCGCGCCGGACGGATCTACCTGCCGGCCGAGGATCTCCACCGCTTCGACGTCGCAGCCGACGACCTCGGCCTGCCCTCGGCGCCTGCGGAACTCCGGGAGCTCGTCGGCTTCGAGACCGAGCGCACCCGAGCCCTGCTCGAGCAGGGCGGCGTGCTCGTCGGGCGGCTCCACGGGCGCGCGCGCTTCGCGGTCGCCGGCTACGTCGCCGGCGGCCACGCGGCGCTCGACGCGATCGAGGCGGCGGGCTACGACGTGCTCGCAGGCGCGCCGACGGCGGGGACCCGCGACAAGCTCGCGAGGACGGTGAGGGTATGGCGGACCGGGCGCTAATCGACGCGGCCTACGCGGAGTGCCGCCGCATCACGCGCGCGTCCGGGTCGAGCTTCTACGCCGGCATGCGCCTCCTGCCCGCCGACCGTCGCTCGGCGCTCTTCGCGATCTACGCCCTCGCCCGGCAGATCGACGACATCGCCGACGGCGAGCTGTCTCTCGCCGACAAGCTCACGGCGCTCGACGGCGTCCGCACCGCCCTACGCGCGCCCGACCAGAGCGACGACCTCGTCCTCGTGGCGCTGACCGACGCTGCCGCCCGCCTGCCGATCCCGCTCGAGGCGTTCGACGACCTGATCGCAGGAGCCGAGATGGATCTGAACGGCACGACCTACACCACCTGGGACGAGCTCGAGCTCTACTGCCGTCGCGTCGCCGGGTCGATCGGGCGTCTCTCGCTCGGCGTCTTCGACTGCTCCGACCGCGCGCGCGGAGCCGTGCTCGCCGACGATCTCGGCGTCGCCCTACAGATCGGCAACATCCTCCGCGACGTCGCCGAGGACGCAGAGCGCGGCCGCGTCTATCTGCCGACCGACGACCTCGCCCGCTTCGGCTGCACCGCCGTCGACGGCGGGATCGAAGGGCAGGTCGAGCCGCTGATCGCCTGGGAGGCGGAGCGCGGGCGCGAGTGGCTCGCCCGTGGCTCCGAGCTGATCCCGTTGCTCGACCGCCGCAGCGCTTCGTGCGTGCTCGCGATGGCCGGGAAGTACCGCCTTCTGCTCGAGCGCATCGCTGCCGAGCCGGGTGTCGTGCTGCGGCGGCGGCTCTCGCTCTCGCCCTGGGAGAAGAGCGTCGTGCTGGCCCGGAGCCTCGTGGGAGCACGTTCGTGAGCCGCGTCGCCGTCGTCGGGGGTGGTCTCGCAGGTCTGACCGCGGCGCTCGAATGCGCCGAGGCCGGCGCCGAGGTCACGCTCTACGAGAGCCGCTCGCGCCTCGGCGGCGCCACGTTCTCGTTCAGCCGCGGGGAGCTCGAGCTCGACAACGGCCAGCACGTCGCGCTCCGCTGCTGCACGGCCTACCTCGGGTTCCTCGAGCGGGTCGGCGTCGCCCACCTGCTGCGCGTCCAGCGCCGGCTCGACATCCCGGTGCTGCGCGAGGGCAAGCCGCAGGCACGCCTCACGCGGACTGCGCTGCCGGCGCCGCTGCACCTTGCGGGCACGCTCCTGCGCTACGCGCCGCTCTCGCCGCTCGAGCGCATCGCGACCGTGCGGGCTGCCCTGGGCCTGCGCGCGCTCGACCCCGACGATCCGGCACTCGACGAACAGACCTTCGGCGGCTGGCTCGCCGCGCACGGCCAGAGCGAGCGGGCGATCGATGCCCTCTGGAACCTGATCGCGCTCCCGACGCTCAACCTGCCCGCCCACGAGGCGTCGCTCGCCGCCGCGGTGAAGGTCTTCCGCACGGGCCTCCTCGACACGAACGACGCCTGCGACATCGGCGTGCCGGCCGTCCCGTTCTCGCGGCTCCACGCCGAGCCCGCTGCGGCCGCGATCGCGCGCGCGGGCGGCGAGATCCGGCTGTCCACACCGCTCGGCGAGAGCGACGTCCGCGAGCTGCTCGCGGGCGGGACGACGGTGATCCTCGCCGTCCCGCACACGTCGGTCGGCGAGCTCGCGCCGGAAG
>CAIYXH010000023.1 GCA_903930195.1 uncultured Actinomycetes bacterium
CGCCGCGCTCGCGGGCGCCGGCATTCGCACGGCGACCGGTGGCTTTCCGCTCGTGCTCGCCGCCGACTACCTCGATCCCGCGCTCGCCGAGATCAACCGCCGCCAGCTCGAGGCCGGCAAGGCGTGGGTGCTCGCGCGGCCCGTCGGCACCAAGCTCTGGCTCGGCCCGCTCTTCCGCCCCGGCGCGACCGCCTGCTGGGCCTGCCTCCACGAGCGCCTCGCCGGCAACCGGCAGCTCGAGCGCTACCTCTCCGGCAAGACCGGCGCCTCCGTCGCCGCCGGCGCGCCCCCCCTGCTCGCGAGCACCGCCGCGATCGCGGCCGGGCTGCTCGTCACCGAGCTCCAGGCGATCCTCGGCGCCGGCTACTCACCGCGCCTCGACGGCACGATCGTCACGGTCTCCGTGCCCGGGCTCGAGGTGGAGCATCACAGCGTCGTCCGGCTCCCGACCTGCCCGGCCTGCGGCGACCCCGAGCTGCTGCGGAAGCGCCCGACGGAGATCGAGCTCCTGCCGCGGCCCAAGGTCTTCACGGCCGACGGCGGCCACCGCACGACCACGCCGCAGGAGACGCTGTTCCGGCTGCAGAAGCACATCAGCCCGCTCACGGGCGCCGTCACGAGCGTCGCGAGCCAGACGGTCGTCGACAACGGCGTCGCCTACAGCTATTCGTCGGGCCATAACTTCGCGCTGATGCAGGACTCGATCTACTTCCTGCGCAAGAACCTGCGCGGCCGCTCGGGCGGCAAGGGCCGCACCGACGCCCAGGCGCGCGCCGGCGCCGTCTGCGAGGCGATCGAGCGTTTCAACGGCGTCCTCCGCGGCGACGAGCTCACCGTCAACGCGCCCTGGTCGGCCGTGTCCGACAAGGCCGTCAGCCCCGAGGAGCTGCTGCTCTTCTCCGACCGCCAGTACGCCGAGCGCGAGACCTGGAACCCGGCGCAGCTGACCGGGTACCACATCGTCCCGAAGCGCCTCGACCCCGAGCGCTCGATCGACTGGACGCCCGCCTGGTCGCTCACCGAGCGCCGCGAGCGGCTCGTGCCGACCGCCTACGCCTACTTCGGCCACCCCGACGTCGGCGGCGACTTCTACTGCGCCTCCGACGCGAACGGGAACGCCGCCGGCAACACCATCGAGGAGGCGATCCTCCAGGGCCTGATGGAGCTCGTCGAGCGCGATTCGGTCGCGCTCTGGTGGTACAACCGCGCCCGCCGTCCGGGCTTCGACCTCGACTCGCTCGAGGAGCCGTACATCGACCTGATGCGCGAGTACTACGCCTCGCTCGGGCGGACGTTCTGGGTGCTCGACATCACCTCCGACCTCGGCATCCCCGCCTTCGCGGCCGTCTCGAACCGGATCGACCGCGGCGTCGAAGACATCGTCCTCGGCTTCGGCGCCCACGTCGACCCGCGGATGGGCGTGATGCGGGCGCTGACCGAGATCAACCAGTTCCTGCCGGCCGTCAGCGACACCCATCCCGACGGGACGACGAACTACTGGATGGACGACCACGACGCCGTCGAGTGGTGGACCACGGCGACGCTCGCGAACCAGCCGTACGTCGTCGCCGACGAGTCGCTCGGGGTGCGCTCGGCAGCGGACTTCGAGGCGATCGCGACCGACGACATCGCCGAGGATGTCCGCCGCGTGGTCGAGCGGCTCGGCGCGCGCGGGATCGAGACGATCGTGCTCGACCAGACGCGTCCCGAGATCGAGCTCTCCGTCGTCAAGGTGATGACGCCGGGCCTGCGCCACTTCTGGCGGCGGATCGGCCCCGGCCGCCTCTACGACACCCCGGTCGAGCTCGGCTGGCTGAAGGAGCCGACCGCCGAGGAGGATCTCAACCCGATCGGGATCTTCTTCTAGTGACCGAGATCCTGCGGCTGCGGCGGGACGCGACCTTCGAGGTCGAGCCGCCGGTGCTCGTCGAGGGACACATGCGCATCGGCCTCGGCGCGCCGTCGCAGGGCATCCGCGACGCGTTGGCGGCGCTCGCGATGGAGGGCGCCGACGAGGACACGCTCTCCGACCTCGCGGGCGAAGAGGAGCTGATGGCCTGGAGCCTGCTGCTCCGCCGCCTCGAG
>CAIYXH010000024.1 GCA_903930195.1 uncultured Actinomycetes bacterium
CGCCTTCGCGAGCGCCGCCTTGGCCAGAGCAGCCTTCGTCGTCACCGACGTGGAGACCGTGCCGACGAGTGCCGTCACGCCGACACCCTTGACGGTCACCGCAGCCGTTCCGCCGGACTGGGTCGACGCAGCGATCGCCGACGCGATCGAACCGGACGACGAACCGCCGCCGGAGCTGCTGCTGCTGCTGCCACCCGTCGAGCTGCTGACGGGGGTGGGGACTGCCGCCGGAGGATCGATGTTGAAGTAGTTGACCTCCGTGACATTGCCCGAGCCGATCACGACGGACGTCGTGCCCGAGGCGAGGCTCGGAGCACCAGAACCGCCGGTCACCTGGACGCCGGTGACGGTGATGCTGGAGACCGCGTTGCCCGCTGTGGGGGTCTCGGTGATCTTCACGATCGAGTTGAAGGGGAACATGACCGGGGTCAAGCTCCCTCCCACGACCGCGCACTGCCCGAGCTGCACCGTGGTCGTACCCGGCACACCCGCGACGGTGAAGATGAACTGCCCGTTGTTCCCGGTGGTGATGGGGGGCAGCGTCGTGCTTCCGGAGTACTTGCAGATCTTGAGCGTCCCCGGAGTTGCAGGCTCGTCGGTGTAGGTGACGACGGTCTCGCCGGCACCCATGCTGACGTTCACCGACCCGGTGGTCAGGTTCGCCGAGCCGACGATGTTCGCGGTCGGATTGACCGTGATCGACTCGACCTTCGTGCCGACGACGGGCGTGCCCGTGCCGTTGACCGCGTTCGCGGTGCTGGCTTCCGTCAGCGCGACCGTGGTGCCTGCGCGGTACTGCCCGACGATCTGGCAGTTCGGCGCGGCAACGGTTCCGCCGGGGATGCTGAGCGAACCGGTGGTCGTGCCCGTGACCCCGGGGGCCGTGACGTTTGCCGCGCTCGTCGTGTACGAGAACGGGAACGGGCCGGGCGTCGGGGACGGACCGTCCCAGGCCTTGCAGACCTTCAACGTCGTGACGTTGTCGGTGTACGTGACGATCGTCTGCTTGGTGGCGTCACCAGCAGTGACACCGACCACGGCAGTTCCCGTCGCCAGGTTGGAGCTGACCAGCGCGTTCGCCGGTGTGGCGGCGATGGCGGAGACGTCGACCGGAGCCGGTCCCTCCGTTACCGTCACCTGACCTGCCGGCACCGTGATCGGCGTCGAGCAGTTGCCCACCGGAGTCGACGTCGACGCGGTGAAGCCGTCGCTGCCGGTGACGGTGAACGCGAAGGTGCCGGTCAGGTTCGAACCGGTCACCACCGTCTTGCACACCTCGACCACGCCCGTGACGAGCTGGTTGGTGTAGACGACCGTGGCGGTGGTCGCGTCCGTGTTTCCGGCCGTGACGTTCACCGTCGCGGTGCCCGCGGCGAGATTCTGGTTCGACACGGCGCTCGAACCCGGAAGGTTCGCGATCGACGTGGCGGTGTACCAGGGAGCCGTGGTCTCGGCGATCGTGGCCGCACCTGCGGCCACGGTGATCGGTGCACTGCACGAGAGCGGAGCCCCCGCGGCAGAAGCCGTCACCGACACCGCATGCGTGGCGTGCGCGCTGTCGGTGATGGTGAAGCCGAACGCACCGGTCACCGCGAGAGGAGCGGCGGCCGAGGCCTTGCAGACCTCGATCGTCCCGCTGCTCGGAGCGGGATCTGACGTCGCAAACGCCTGGCCCGCAAAGCAGCCGACGGTGACGAGCGCCAGGAGGAGCACCGCTCCTCTAGACAGGTATCTCTTCAAGCGTGTTTGAACTCCTTCGATTAGAAGAGCTTCACGAACACGTTCTTGTGTTTTGGGAGCGCCTTTTCCGCGAAACCGATGCTGTGCGGAAAAGCGCTCTCAGCCGCGATATTGCGCTTCTTTCGAGGGCCGTCAAGAAACTCCAGACGGTTGGGTAGCTCGTAGCTAGCCGATATATGGTCGAGCTATACCAAGCTCCTTTTTTGCGCCTCGAACCGACCAAATAGCATCAATTTGCGGTGGGAAATACGTAGCCCATCGCGCAGCCCTGTATCTCGACCACACGTCGAGTCTGAGGCCCCTGCGCGCGGATCGGGGGCGCGCCGCTAGCGGCGTCTGGCTGCGAGCGCGAGCGTCTCGGCGAACCGGTCCTGCGCATTCCGCGCCGTCGTCCAGTTCACCGGATCGCCGTTCTGAATCACGACGAACGCGTAGCGACTGCCGACGTAGCCGGAGAGCGCGCACGAGAGGTCGGTCGTGCCCGTCTTCGCGCGCACGACGCCACGGCCCGGCCCGGTCGTCATCCGGCCCGCGAGCGTCCCGGACTCACCTGCGACCGGCAGCGAGCGCACGAGCAACGGCCGGAACACCGGGTTCTTCCAGATCACGACGAGCAACCGGCCGAGCTCGGCGGCGGTCACGCGGTCGAGCGAGCTGAGCCCCGAGCCGTCGGCGATCCTGACCCCCTCCAGAGGGACGTGCGCGGCCCCTAGATCGCGACGCACGACCGCCGCGCCGGCAGCCGTCGTCCCGGCCGCGCCGGCTTCGGCCCCCAACTCCTTGAGGATCATCTCGGCGGTGAAGTTGTCGCTCTGCTCGTCCATCCGCTCGAGGATCAGCGAGAGGCGCTGAGACTGCACGGTCGCGAGCACCGGCGCGGCCGCCGGAGCGCGACCCACCTCGGCCCCGCGGGCCTCGATGCCGGCCGAGCGAAGCAGCCGATCGAAGAGCGCAGCCGCCGCGAGTGGCGGGTTCGCGACGAGCCGCTGCTTGCGGGCGGCTCGGTTGACGACGAGTCCCGAGAGCGGCGGCGACTCGGCGCCCGCGAAGGACGCCTTCCAGCCGGGGGCCGTCCAGCGATCGTCGAACCAGGAGGCATCCCCGACGATATCGCCCGTGACCTTGTGAATTCCCTGCGCAGCGAGCTTCTGGACGAGACGCTGGAGGCCGGCTGTCGTCAGGCTCGGGTCGCCGAACCCCCGCAGCACGAGCCGCCCTTCCCACACGTCACCGACCTGCCGGCCCTCGCCGACGACATCGGTGCCGAAGCGGTAGTTCGGTCCCAGCGTGACGAGCGCCGCATAGGAGATCGGCAGCTTCTCGTTCGAGGCGGGGACCACTGCCAACCCGGCGTTGTGCGCGAAGACCGTCTGCCCCGTCCCTAGATCAACCGCCAGCGCCGCCGCAGCTCCCGGAGGCGCACCTCCTCTGAGCGCGTGGGCGAGCGAGGCCTCGAGGCTGACCGCGCTCGCGTCTCCCGCCCCGGGCACCACCAGCGCCGCGCCACCCACGAGCGCAGCCGCCAGAGATCTGAAGCGCCGCGCCCGCACGGCTTCGAGTTCGTCACTGGAGCGCCGACGCCTGCGCGGCCTGCGTTCGGAAGGCCTCGAGGGCGGCACGCCCGGCCCGATGGCGCGCGTCGGCCAACGCCTCTCCCCTCTGGATTCCGGCTTGCTGGACGACGGAGAGCGGCAAGGTGATCTGGCGCTGCGTGGACAGCCGCGTGAACCCGGGCAACGACAGCAAAGGTGACCGTACGGTCTCCAACCGCGGTGTTCTCCAACCGCGGTGTCAGACTCCTTTGGGTGTCAAGTGGCCTTCGTAACGGATGTGGAACAGATCCGAACGGAGGGCGAGAGACACGAGGGCCGCGCTTGCGCGCGGCCCTCGGCAAGGCGACGGCGGGACTGGGATTTGAACCCAGGGAGCCCGTGAGGACTCAGCGGTTTTCAAGACAACCGTTGTAGGCAACGCAGATGTGGCTCGATGGACACATTCCAGTCAGGCGTTACCGGCGAACCACACCACGGCGATGCGCTTCTCGAAAGTGAAACGATGAGCGGAGTAGTCCTGCGGGGTTCGTGCCATACGAAGAGTCCAGATTGAGCCAGATCTATCCGTGATGGCGCCCGGCATCGGGATCGCGGGGCCTGGTGAGTTGCTTCCGCCAAAACATGCATAGATGACTGGGGCACGCGGCTTGCTCGTATTGTAGGGCTTCGATAGAAATGTCGCCTGACAGAGCTGATGATCTGTAAACAAGATCTGCCATGGTTCGGAGGTCGTAGGCCGTGCAATCCCAACGGGAATCCTCGGGTGATTAGTGACTAAGATGCGTACCGCGTCGTCCGAGGCGAACTGTCCATTTGTGTCAATCCAGACCGGTCCGAGCAGGCATATCATCGAGAGGCTGACAGCGTGCGTGTCGCGCCAACAGGTCTCATAGAAGCAGTGGTGTGACGCGGTCAGGCATAGCGTTTGAGACACAATGAAGCACTTGTATACGTCCGTTCGAGTCGGATCAGTCGGCGCGCGTTGAATCGGGACGCAGGAACCACGAACACTCGCAGGGTGAAGACCCACCCGAAGTTCTCCCGACGCGGTGAATGGTGTGATGATTCTGACTTGCGTCTTCGCGTTTGTGTCTGACGCGCCTACGGGCTGGATCGCGAAGGTCATGCAAACTAAGGCTGTCAGAGTGATGGCGAACGCGATCCTCACATCCTTGAGGCTACCCACGAGGGCAGCGGTGTTGCAACCACCCCAACTCCTGCGAAACCACCCCCGGCAAGACCGGGCACCGTATCCGGCTGGAATTCCCTCGCTTCGGTGGACAGGTTTGGGTTAGGCGACTTGCTCTTCTGTGATCGCGGGTAGGCGCATCGTTTCGTAATCGGCGGGGGAGCGCTGCCCGAGGGTGCTGTGGCGTCGTTCGCGGTTGTAGAAGACCTCGATGTAGTCGAAGACCTCGGTGCGGAGCTCGGCTTTCGAGGGCCAGGAGCGGCGGTTGATCAGTTCCTTCTTCAGCGTGGCAAAGAAGCTCTCGGCGACGGCGTTATCGAAGCAGTCGCCCTTCGAGCCCATCGACTGCGCGATTCCGGCGGCGCGGGCCTTCTGGCCGAAGGCCAGGCTGACGAATTGACTGCCCTGATCGGAATGCCAAATCAGCCCACGGGCAGGTTGGCGGTTGGTGAGCGCCATCTGCAGGGCACCGGTGACAAGCTCGGCCCGCATGTGGTCAGCCATCGCCCAGCCGATGATCCGGCGGCTGAAGAGGTCCTGCACCGCGACGAGGTAGAGCCATCCCTCCCAGGTGCGGAGATAGGTGATGTCGGCGACCCAACAGCGGTTCGGCGCTTCGGCGGCGAAGTTCCGATCAAGCAGATCGTCTGCGACTCTCACGCCGGGCACCCGAATCGTGGTCGCCTTCCACTTCTTCGTGACCAGGCCGGAGAGGCCGGCCTGACGCATCAGCCGCTCGACCCGTTTGCGGCCGATCCGCTCACCGTCGTCGACAACCAGATCGGACCAGATCCTGGGCGACCCGTACACCCTCCTCCGGGCGCGCGACGCGATCCCGCTTCCCACGTACCGCAGGCAACGTCACGCCCACCGTCGGGTTCAACCGAACATCCTCACGCGCTAACGCCCGCCGATAAATCGCACGCAGCGGCAACAGAGCGTTCCGAACCGTACTCGGCGCCCTCCCCTCCGCCACCATCGCATCCACCAGATCCTGAAGATGGTTCCGAGTCACACCACTAAGCCGGAGATGCCCAATCTCAGGCAAAGCCCGGCGCAACGCCCCCTCGTAGCTCCGAAGCGCCGACGGCTTGTACCGATCACCCGACCGCGTACGCACCACCCCAGACCCAGCCAACTCCAGCCACCTCTCCGCAGCCTCTCGGAGCGTCACCAACGAAGGCGCACCCGCCCTGCCCGCACGAACCGCGACCTGGGTCTCCCGACGCCACGCCACCGCATCAGCCACGGTCGAGAACGTCTTCCGCACTGGCCGCCCGTCCCGAGGCGACCACACCTGCGCCTGGAAACTCGGACGGCACGAGCACTCCGAGCCCTCGCGAATACGACAACCGCGCTGATGTCGAACAACTACTCCTTCGGTCCGACCATCGCTCCTTCGGTTGTCGATACGCGTCCGTCCCATCCCGACACACACTTAGCTCCATCCCGGCGCCACATCAACTCGGTGCGCGACAGTCTGCGCGACTGCCAACGCACCGCAAAGAGCAACCATCTCCACTCACCAGGCACTCGTAAACGAATCTGATGCACCTCCAGATGTGCCCGAGGGATGGCTCAACCAAGCCATCCCTCGGGCAGAGAGCACGGCAGGAGTGGGATTCGAACCCACGGGACGCTTGCACGCCCAACGGTTTTCAAGACCGCCCCGTTCGACCGCTCCGGCATCCCGCCGAGCGGGGAACGCTATCCGGCGGCGGGCTCGGGCGAGCGGCCGACGCGGCGCAGGCGATGTGCGAGCGCGGGCAACGGCGGAGCGACCGCAACGAGCAGGCTCGCGAGCCCGCCGAAGAGGAGCAGCTGCGCGATGGCCGCGAGCGGCAGAGGCTGGGCGCTTGACCCGACCTGGGTCCACCGGCTCCAGGTGTTCAACGCCGTCTCGATCGGCCACGAGTAGAAGCCGTCGAGGCAGAGCGCGCCGAGCAACCCGGCGAGCGTGAGCCAGGCCGCCACGATCCGTGCCTCGACGAGGCGCACGAGAAGCGGCACGGTCAGGAGGCAGAAGCAGAGCCGGTAGTCGAAGCTTCGGGCGATTGCGTAGGCCCCGACGTAGACGCAGGCGCCGGCAGCGAAGAGGTCGAGCTCGCGGGTCGTCCCCGGGACCGTCGCGATACCCGTCCGCAGGCCGCCGCCGACCCGCCAGGCGACGAGCGCGACCGCGGCGACGAGCACGAGCTGCCAGGCGAGGATTCCGTGCCGACCCCCGCCGGTCAGCGCACCGAGCCACTCGGCGACGCGACGGAGGCCAAAGGAGTACTTGTCCTCCTGCGGGAGCGCGGTCAGCTCGGCGTGGATCTGGCTGTGCAGCGCCGCGATGTAGACGACGGTTGCGCCGACGACGACGCCTGCCCCCGGTGAGCGCCCGCCGCGTTCCATCGCGGGCGCTCACCGGCCGCGAAGACCGGGAAGAGCTTGAGCAGCGCGGCGAGCAGCACGAGCGCTTCGGCAGCGGCCCTCCCCCAACGGCTCCGGCGGACGAGAACGACCGCGAGGACGACGAGCGCGAAGAGGGTCAGGTCGACGTTCCCGCGCTCGACGCCGAGCATCACCGCCGGCGAGCAGACGCAGATCGCGTAGACGAGGCCCGTCCAGAGGCTCGCCCGCGCGGGCAGCGCCACCAGCACCGCCGCCGCAAAGACGACGACGATGCCGACGCCGATCCAGTTCGTATCGCCGAGCCCCAGGCCGAGGTGATCCGGCAGCAGCCAGAGCCGGGGATAGTTCGTCGGGCGGCGGAAGGGGTCGCACGGGTTCGACGGGAGCACCGCGATGCCCTTGCGGGCGCAATCCCAGGCGGAGGTGACGCTCTGCAGGTCGGCGAACCAGCGGTCGAGCTGCGGCACGCCCGCCTTCGCCCACTCCGCGTGGCCGCCCTGCTGCTCGAGCGCACCGAAGTACGCGGCGACGATCGCCGAGGCGAGGATCCGGGCCCGCTGCGCCGCGAGGAACGCGCGCACGGCCTACCGCTCGACGCGGGCGGGAGCGCCGAACCGGTGGAGCACGTCGGGCACGTCGCCTCCGAAGTTCTCGAGGAGCGCGAGGAGCCAGCGGTCGGTCACGGCAGTCCCGTTGACCGTGTGCGGCGTCTCGAGCGCCTTCTCGTCGGCGCGGTAGCGAATGCCGAGCCGACGAGCCTGGAAGTCGGTCGTGTTCGAGGTCGAGGTGATCTCGCGGTAGCGCCCCTGCGACGGGAACCACGCCTCGATGTCGTACTTCTTCGACGCCGGATCGCCCAGATCGCCGGCGGCCACGTTGACCACGCGGTAGGGCAGCCCGAGCGCCTGCACGAGCTCCTCCTCGATCGCCAGGATCCGTTCGTGCTCCTCGCCCGAGCGGGCCGGCTCGCAGTAGACGAAGAGCTCGACCTTGTTGAACTGATGGACGCGGAACATCCCGCGCGTGTCCTTGCCCGCCGCGCCCGACTCGCGCCGGAAGCAGGTCGAGAACGCCGCGTAGCGCAGGGGCAGCTCCTCGAGGATCTCGGTCATGTGCAGACCGGCGAGGGCCACCTCGGACGTGCCCGTCAGGTAGAGGTCGTCGGCCTCGAGCGCGTAGATGTTCGAGCGGTCAGTCGGGAAGAACCCGGTGCCGATCATCGCCTCCTCGCGCACGAGCACGGGCGGCAGCAGCGGCACGTGGTCGTGCTGGATCGCCCGGTCGAGCGCGAACTGGTAGAGCGCCATTGCCACCCGGGCGGTGTCGCCGGCGAGGTAGCCGAAGCGCGCACCGGAGAGCCGCGCCGCCCGCTCCTGCTCGAAGTTGCCGACCTCGGTGTGCTCGGGGCCGTCGGGCTTCGGGTCGCCCCAGACACGAATCTCTTCGGCGTCCTCGTCCTTGTCGCCGTCGGGCGAGGAGGGATCGGCTGGGTTCGGGACGCTGGTCAGCAGCGAGTCGCGCGTCGCTGCCGCCTCGGCCAGCTCGGCGTCGGCCGTGGCAAGCTCGGTCTTGACTCCGGCCAGCTCCACGAGCTGCTCCGGCGTCGGCTTGCCCTTCAGCTTCAGGCGGCCGCGCAGCTCGTCGACACGTGGAACGAGGCCGCGCCAGCGCTCGTCGGCGACGAGCAGCGCATCGAAGCGCTCACCGGCGGCGTCGCCTCCCTTGCGGACGATGCCCGCGCGGAAGCTCTCGGGTTGGGCGCGCGCTGCGCGGAGGTCGATCACGGCCTGGAGTCTAGAACTGCCTCGATCGCGCCTGCGACGCTCTCGTCGGCGGCCGGGCCGCAGACCCAGTCGGCAACGGCCTTGACGCGGTCATGCGCGTTCTCGACGGCAACGCCGAAGCCCGCCCACTCGATCAGCTCGACGTCGTTCTCGCCGTCGCCGAACGCGACGATCTTGCTGCGCTCGATCCCGAGCCGCTCCGCGAGGAACTCGAGCCCGGAGGCCTTCGTCACCCCGGCTGTCGCGAACTCGAGGAAGTGCGGCAGCGACTGGGTGATGTAGAGCCGGTCGCCGAAGTGGGCCTTCATCTTCACCTCGAGCTCGTCGATGTCGTCCGGCTCGCCGACCGCAACGAGCTTTGTCGGCGGCACGTCGATCCACTCGAGCAGATCGCCCACCGGCGTGATCTGCAGATGCTGGAAGCCCGCGTAGGCGTCGGACCAGGGCGTCAGCTTCTCGACGTAGAGCTCGTCGCCGACGTAGACGTTCGGCATGTAGCCCTCGTCGCGCAGCGCGACGACGATGTCCTTCGCGTCGGCGATCGAGAGCGGATCGTGCCGGAGCCACGTCCCGTCGGCGTCGACGACGACCGCGCCCTGGTAACAGACGCGCGGCTCGCGGAACGCGAGCGGCTCGAGCACGTGGTCGAGCGACTGCACCATCCGCCCGGTCACGACGAGCACCGGCAGCGCCTCGGCATGCGCCCGCTCCAACACCGCCTGCGTCCGCGGGCGCAGTGCGCCGTCCTGCCAGATCAGGGTGTGGTCGAGATCGGTCGCGATCGCCTGCGCGTCGCGGGGGAAGCCGTCCGGGAGCCGGGTCAGGAGCCGGAGGTCGCCTTGACGACGTACGCGGCCACGTCGGCGATCTCCTTGGTGCTCAATGTCGCCTTGAACGACGGCATCGCACCCTGGCCGTTCACGACCCGGTCGACGACGAGCCCGAGGGCGGGCTTCGCCTGGTCGAGGTTCGGGCCGACCGTCCCCTTGGCACCGGCGTCGGCGAGCGTGTGGCAGGCCGAGCAGCCGTGCGCCAGGAACACGCTCTTTCCGGCAGTCGCGTCGCCGCCCATGTACTGCGCGGGCACCGTGGGCGTCTTCACCGTGACGATCTTCCCGCTCGGTGTCGGCGAGACGATCTTGCCGCCCGGCTTCGACTCGGAGCAGCCCGCAGCGAGCAGTCCGAGCACGACGAGCAGGCCGATCGGGGCGAGGCGGCGCACGGGGCGAGTGTATCCATCCGGCAGCTGCGGGTCCCCTGTGACCCGTCGCGGGTACGGGTGGTCGCCGGGGTACGCTTCGTTCCATGAAACGGCGCAACTACGGACGCAACGCGGGGCTCACCTTGCGGATGCTCCTCACCGGCGGCCTCCTCGGCCTCCTCTACGTCATCTTCGCGGTGGTCCTGTTCAACGTGTTGAACGTCGGCCTGACGCCGATGCTCGTGATCGTCGTGATCATCGCCTTCGTCCAGTACTACACCTCGGACAAGCTCGCCCTCGCCGCCTCGGGCGCGAAGGTCGTGAGCCGCGAGCAGGCGCCTGAGCTGCATGCGATGGTCGAGCGGCTCTGCGCGATGGCCGACCTGCCGAAGCCGCGCGTGGCGCTCATGGACACGCCCGTCCCGAACGCGTTCGCCACCGGCCGCTCGCCGAAGCACGCCGCGGTCTGTGTCACGACCGGCCTCTGGGAGCGCCTCGAGCCGAAGGAGGTCGAGGCCGTCCTCGCCCACGAGCTCTCGCACGTGGCGAACCGCGACGTCCTCGTGATGACGCTCGCGAGCTTCTTCGCGATGCTCGCCGCGATGCTGACCCGCTTCGGCCTCTACGCCGGCATGTTCGGCGGCGGGTACGGCGGCAACAACCGCAACAACAACAACGGCCCGCCGGTCTGGCTGATCGTCCTCTTCGTCTCGATGGCGGTCTACGCGATCAGCTTCGTCCTGATCCGGACGCTCTCGCGTTACCGCGAGTACGCGGCCGATCGCGGCTCGGCGCTGATCACGGGCGCGCCCGAGAACCTGATGAGCGCGCTGCAGAAGATCTCGTCGCAGATCACGATGATCCCGAATCGTGACCTGCGCGAGGTGCAGGGGATGAACGCCTTCTTCATCATCCCGGCCGGGGCCAAGTCGGTCGCTTCCGAGCTGTTCATGGATCACCCGCCGATCGAGAAGCGCCTTGCGGCGCTCGCCGAGATCGCGCGGGAGATGGGCCGCTCGGTCGCCTAGACGTTCGGGTAGCACGCCTCCGGGCGAGCTACGGTTCGCCGCATGGGTGTACGCGACGTTCTCTTCGGCCGGAAGAAGCTCTCCGAGCCACAGGCCGACCGGCTGTTCGCCCTCGCAACGGCGGCGGTCACGCTCGAGACCGACCTTCGGCTCACCACGGCAGGGAAGGCGGCGATCACCTTCAAGCCACTGTCCTCCGGGGACTTCACTCGGGTCGACAACGACACCGACACGCTCGTCCGCGCGGCTGCGCAATCGGCAGGCGGCACGGTCGACCGCACGACGGACAGCTTCGGCTACGAGTGGGTCTCGATCTCCGATCCCGACCTCGAGGATCAGGTCACTGCCGTCCACGCCGTCGCCTCCGAGCTCACGGCGCAGGGCTTCGGCGCACAGCTGCTCGCGGCAGCATTCGCGTTCACCGGTGGCGCACAGCCGGTGTACTGGATCTACGGCTTCAAGCGCGGTACGTTCTGGCCGTTCATCCCCACGGGAGACGGCCAGAACCGTGACAATGCAACCGAGCTCGAGCTCAAGGCGAAGCTTGAAAAAGAACTGCCGGTCGAGCAGGATCTCACTCGCTGGTTGGGACTCTTCGATGCACCCATCTGACCTCCACCACACGACCAACGGCATGCGGCGCCTGCGGACAGCCGAGGCTCACACCTCGCGTCCCACGCCGCCTTGACCGAGACCTCAGCTCCCGAACCCCGGGCGGACACGCCTCGCCCGAAGACGATCCTCCTGCCGACCGGCGACGCGGCTATTCGCGCGTTCGTGGCACAGGAGTCGCCGATCCCGGTCGACGTCGTCACGAATCCGACGACGCCGCTCGGCCCCTCCGACCTCGCGATCCTCGTCGTCGAGAACGTCGACCCGGCGCTCCGTGCAGCCGCGACGCGCGTGCTCACCGACGGCGTCGCCTACGTGGTGCTCGTCCGCCGCGACGTCTGGAGCGGCGCGAACGAGGCGGTGCACAAGCTCCTCGACGAGGTGCAGCAGGATCCGCGGCGCAAGCTGATCCGCTTCTGGCGTGACCGGGACGAGCTCGAGCAGGCGCTGCGTGACGAGGTCTTCACGCTCGACGACGCCGCGCTCGTCGAACAGTCGGTCCGCGACGGCTCCTTCACGAAGGTCGGCACGGCGGTCGAGCAGACGTGGGAGCTCGAGAACACCGGCTTCCAGGACTGGGAGGGTCGCTCGCTGAAGGAGCTCGCGAGCGAGAACCTCCTGCCCGACACGCCGCTTGTCGAGATCCCGACGACCCGGCCGGGCGAGCGCGTCCGCCTGACCGTGCGCTTCACCGCGCCGGAGGAGCCGTGCAGCTGCCGTTCCGTCTGGCAGATGGTCGGCCCGGACGGCCGGCTCTCGTTCCCCTGGGCACCCGGCATCTGGTGCCAGGTGCTGGCCGTCTACTGAGTCTCTTCGGCGGCCGGCTCGGCAGCCGGCTCTTCGACCGGTGAAGCCTCGGCGTCGCTCGCGGCCGGGATCGCCTGCGGTGCGTCGCCTCCGGTGCCGAGCTCGGCCTTGATCTTTGCGAGCTCGTCGTCGACCTGGCCGCTCTGCGAGATCTCCTTGAGCTGACGGTCGATGTCGTCGCCACCGGTCGAGGTGAGGTCGTCGAGCGTTCCGGCGGCCGTGAGCTCGTCGACGGCGGCGGCGCGGGCCTGCATCTGCTCGGTCTTGTCCTTCGCGCGCTGCACCGCGAGGCCGACGTCGGCCATGTTGTCGCCGATGCCGGTGACGGCCTCGCCGATCTTGACCTGCGCCTCGGCGGCGGAGTACTGGGCCTTGATGACTTCCTTCTGGGTACGGAACGACTCGACCTTGGCCGAGAGCGTCTTCTCGCCCTCCTGAAGCTTCGCCTGCTGCGCCTCGAGCTGCTGGCCCTGGGTCATGATCCCGTCGAGCTGGCCCTGGATCGCCGCCTTGCGGGTGAGCGCCTCACGGGCGAGATCCTCGCGATTCGCCTTGAGCGCGTCGCGCGCCTGCCCGTCGAGCTTGTCGACCTGCTGCTGCATCGAGGTGTACTGCATCTCGAGCCGCTTCTTGGCGGTCGCGACGTCGGCGATCCCGCGCTTGACGTTCTGGAGCTGGCGCAGCTGCTCCTCGTAGGAGTAGTCGAGCGTCTCGGACGGATTCTCGGCCTTGTTCAGCAGGCGCGAGTACTTCGCCTTGAGAATCGTCGTCGTCCGTCCCATCAAGCCTGGCATGTCGCTCCTGTCGTCGTGCGGAAAGGTTCTTTAGCCTACACCCGTGCTCCTCGCTCGAAGCATGGATTCCCGCTGGCTCTCGAACGCGTACGTGGTCGGCGACGAGCCCGGCGGAACGGCGGTCTTCGTCGACTCCGGCGCCCCGCTCGAGCCGCTGCTCGCGTTCGTCGAGGAGCACCGGCTGACGCCGACGCACGTCCTGCGCACCCATGGCCATCCCGATCATGTCGAGCACGAGGCCGAGCTCGGCCTGCCGGTCGTCACCGGCTCGCTGCAGACCGGCGGCCTCGATGTTCAGGCAACCCCCACTCCGGGGCACTCCCAGGACATGGTCTGCTTCACGATCGGTGACGAGCTCGTCTTCTCGGGCGACACGCTGTTCAAGGACGCCGTCGGCGGCGGCGACTTCGCGGCGATTCGCACCGCGGTCATGGACGTCTACATGGCGATGCCGCACGAGCGCCGCCTACTCCCGGGTCACACCGACGAGACGACGATCGGGCGTGAGTGGGAGCACAATCCCTTCGTGCGCGTCTGGCGTGGAGCCGATCCGGAGGGAACCGAGCGCGTCACGGTCGCAGGGCGGCCGGCAACGCTCGTCGTCTGGAGCCCCGACTACGACGGCAACGGCAAGGCGTGGGTGCGCTTCGACGACGGCGCCGACGCGATCGTCGGCGGCTCGAAGGTGCAGCGGTGAACGTGCGCGGCGTGATCGCGATCGTGATCGCCGTGCTCGCCCTCGTCGTGGCGCTCGGGGCTGCGAGGCGCGACCGTCACGACACCTCGTCGGCAACGCCCGCCCGCTCGGTCACGGTCTCCGGCTCCGCGACAGTCTCGGGCGTCCCGGATCAGGCCCAGTTCGACTTCGGCGTCACGACGAACGCCGCGACGGCCACAGCGGCGAGCTCGAAGAACGCGGCGCAGATGACGAAGGTGATCGCCGCGCTGAAGGCCCACGGCGTCGCCGCCGCCGACATCCAGACCCAGGGCATCTCGTTGAGCCAGCGGACGAACGCCTCCGGCTCGACGATCGTCGGCTTCACCGCGAGCAATTCCGTCTCGGCCAATCTCACCGTCGCGGGCTCGGGCGTCATCGTCGACGCCGTCGTCGCCGCCGGCGGCACGAACGTCGACGGCCCGACCTTCACTGTCAGCGACGAGAAGGAGCTGTACGACAAGGCCCTCGGCCAGGCGGTCGTCGATGCGAAGGCGCGTGCCCAGGCGATCGCCGATGCCGCGAACGAGAAGCTCGGCAAGCTCCGCACCCTCACCGAGCAGAGCTCGGCCCCCTCACCCGTCGCCTTCGAGTCGGTCACCGCGAAGGCCGCCACGACGCCCGTCGAGCCCGGCAAGGTCAAGACCGAGGCCGACGTGACCGCCACCTTCGACCTGGGCTGAGCCGCGAAGGTCAGGACAGGCCCTCCGGGGCCAGTCGCTGAGAGCCATGTCCCTTTGACTGGCACCGGGCCATGCGACCTGAGGCCACGTCCGAGGAAGGCAGTACGTTGCCGCGGTGCGGTTGATCGTCGCCCGTTGCGAAGTGACCTACTCCGGGCGGTTGAACGCCTACCTGCCGGAGTCGACGCGGCTGCTGATGCTCAAGGCCGATGGCTCGGTGCTCGTGCACGCCGACGCCGGCGGGTTCAAGCCTCTTAATTGGATGACACCGCCAACCGTCTTCGAGGATCGCGGTGAGCTGCTCGTGGTGCGCAAGCGTGCGGGCAAGACGGAGGATCGGCTCGAGATCAAGCTGATCGAGGTGGTCTCCGACGTCGAGCACGAGATGGGCGAGGCCGCCGGCCTCGAGAAGGACGGCGTCGAGCGC
>CAIYXH010000025.1 GCA_903930195.1 uncultured Actinomycetes bacterium
AACGGCGGCAGGCGGTGCTCGACACCGCCTGCCGCGTCTTCCACGACAAGAGCTACCGCGGCGCCACCACGGCCGAGATCGCGCGTGAGGCGGGGATCACGGAGCCGATTCTCTATCGGCACTTCGGCTCGAAGCGCGACCTCTACGTGGCGTGCCTCGAAGAGGCGTGGCAGAGCTTTCGCGCTCTCGCGGCCGACGCACTCGCCGAGGATCCGGCGCGCTGCCTCGGCGCCATCTCCGATGCGTACATGGCGAAGAAGCTCAAGCTCCGGATCGTCGACCTCTGGATCCAGGCCCTGGTCGAGGCCGCCGACGACGAGGTGATCGCGGGTGCCGTGCGCACCCAGATCCGGGAGATGCACGACTTCTTCGTCGAGGTGATCGAAGCCGGCCAGCGTGCGGGCGTCCTGCATCCCGATCGCGATCCGGTCGCCGAGGCGTGGATCTTCGTCGGCGGTGGGCTGCTCGCGACGATGGATCACCGGCTCGGCGGGCTGCTCGGCGGCGATCTCGACCGCGTGCGCACCTCGCGCCGCGCCTGGATGATGACGCAGCCCCCGACCTAGGACGCGAGTACGCGTCCGCCGTTGTGCGCGCTCCGTCCATGCCTTGAAAGACAAAAAAAGAGCCCCGGCTGCGGCACCCGGGGCTCTTCTCTGGTCAGGCGGGGCGCCGTATGAAGCTCCCCCCGATGCTCATGCCCTGCGGCTCGGCGCGGGCACCGGTGTGTGGGGCGCTTCGGCGCTCCCCCTGCAACTCGAACCGGGGCGTCCGGTCGGTGCAAGGTGGGGCCACTCTAGGGGGTCCTTCCGACCACTGTCAAGTGAAGGAGCGAAGTGGACCGTCCAAAGGGTGCTTGATCGTATGTTTTCGGCGTGAAAGTCCCCGTTCGGGAGCGGGCTACTCCCCCTTTCGGGGGAACTATCCGAAACGAGGGATTGCGCTTTGTCAGCACCTGGACCACACTTCACCACGTGAGTACACGCACCGTCCGGATCACCCCTGCCGTCCCCCGTGGTTCCCGCATGGGCGACCGGCTCCGTCAGCTCCGCGTCTCCGCGGGCATGACGCAGACCGATCTGGCGGGCGATCGCTTCTCGAAGGAGTACATCTCGCAGATCGAGCGCGGCAAGACGCGCCCGACGCAGGACACGGTCGAGTGGCTCTCCATCCGCCTCGGCGTCGACCCGAGCTTCCTTGCGAGCGGCGTCTCGTCCGACGAGCGCGCGCGGGCCGAGGCGATCCACACGCGCGCCGACGTCCTCGCCGAGCGCCGCGACTACGACGAGGCGATCGACGAATACACGAACGCTCGGGCGGCAGTTGTCGCCACCGGCGCCGTCGATCTTCAGGTGCGCGTGCTCTCGGGCGAGGCCTGGGCCCGCGCGCACCGCGGCGATGTCCGCACCGCGATCGACCTGTTCGAGCAGGCCCGCCGTCTGGTCGAGGGCCCCTCGTTCTCCGATCTCGACCGTGCCGACTTGCTCTACCGGCTCGGTGTCGCCCGCTACCTGCTTTCGAGCATCGCCACCGCGATCGCCCTCTTCGGTGAGGCGCTGACGCTGGTCGACCGCTCCTCGTTCCCGTCCGACGAGCTTCGGGCCAACATCTTCACGTGGCGCTCGCGCTGCTACCGGCGCCAGCGCGACTACGAGGCTGCGCGCGAGGACGTCGAGCGCGCGCTCGAGCTGGCCGAGGCGATGGAGGACACGAAGACGTTGGGTGAGGCGTACTTCCAGGCATCGCTGATCGCCGAGCGCGACGGGCACTGGGTGCTTGCCCGCACCTACGCCGAGCGCGCGAAGGCGCAGTACGAGGAGCTGACCGACCGGATGAACGTCGGTCGGCTGCTCAACAACCTCGGTGGCCTCGAGTTCCTGCTCGGCAAGCCCGACAAGGCGATCAGTCGGCTCAACGAGGCCTTCGGCGTCGTGCTGGAGCACGGGAACGACGACGATGTGGCAACGGTCGTCTCTTCGCTCGCGCAGGTGCATCTCAAGTCGGGCGATGCCGGGACGGCCGAGGAGCATGCACGTCATGCGCTTCGCCGGCTCGGGACGCGCGAGGATCGGATGGACGAGATCGGCAACGCCCGGCTCGTCCTCGGTCGCGCGCTGCTCGACCAGGGCCGGCTCGACGAGGCCGAGGTCGCGCTGGCCGACGCCGAGTCGGCGCTTTCGCAACTCTCGTCCGGCTCGCATCGTGCCGCCGCCTGGGTCGCGCAGGGCGACCTCGCGCAGCGTCGCGGTGACGATCGTGGCGCAGCGGCGCACTACCGTCGTGCAGCGGAGACGCTGCAGGACTTCCGTTTCTGACGTTTTGACGTTTCGCCGGTGTCGGCGATGGCAACGTATATCTGGTCTAGGCGGGAAGGGAGGTGAATTCTGTGGCTAAGAAAATTGCGAAGCACGCTCTGCTTGTTGCGCTCGCCGCTGTGGCGGCTGTGCTCGCCGCCAAGGGTCATGCCGTTTCCCCGGCTGGCTTCTTCGACGGTCCCGGTTGATCTCGGTCTTCGTCGACGGGGGTAGCACCGAGCGTGTCTCCCTCCCGCAAGGCGAGTAAGGCACCGCTCGGTGGGCTGGCGTTCCGTGAGGAACCTGCCTCCCGAGACCAGCAGCAGGCAGTTGACCGAGAGGCGGGTCCCGCAGCCGCAACGCGGGCTCGCCTCTCGATGTTTTTCGGGTCAGACGTCACGTCTGACCCCTTCTTTTTGGCCGCGCCCAGACCGATGCCTGGCACCGGGGCGTGGCCGGCCGGGCCATGGGCGTGAGGGCGGGGGATGCGCGGTACAGTGGGGTAGATGGAGACGTCCCTGCCGCGGGTGCGCGGGCTCGTCGTCTCGGAGCGCGCCTTCCGCAGACTCACACTCGGCACCGTTGCGATGCTCGTCGTGATCGTGGTGAGCGGCGCCACGGTCCGGCTGACGGGCTCCGGGCTCGGCTGCGAGCACTGGCCCGGTTGTAGCGCCGGCGATCCGCTGCCGACGAACGGCTTCCACGGCGACATGGAGTTCTCGAACCGGATCGTCTCCGGGGTCGCCGTCGTCGTCGTGCTTGCCCTCTGGCTCGGCAGCCTCCTTGCCGCGTCCGCGCCGCGCTGGGTGCGTTGGACCGCAGGCGCGATGTTCCTGCTGACCCTGGGGGAGGCGCCGCTCGGCGCCATCACCGTCCACTACCACCTGAACCCATGGCTCGTGGGCACGCACTTCCTGCTCGCGATCGCGGTGCTCGGCCTCGGCGTCCTGATCGCGGTCGATGCCTGGCACCTCCAGTCGGCGCCCGTCCCCTGGGGGATCCAGTCGATCGCGCTCCTCGGCCTCGTCTCCTGCGCCGTGCTCGTCGTGACCGGCACGCTCGCGACCGGTGCAGGCCCGCACTCCGGGAGCGTGATCGTGCCGCGCATCTGGTCGCTGCACCCCGCCGTCTGGCTCCACGTTCGAGCGACCGCCGTCTTCGGCGTCGGCCTCGCCCTCGTCGTCGCCTGGCTCGTCCGCCACCGGAACGGCAACCTGCGCTACGCCGTGCCGATCCTCGCCGTTCTGCTCGTGCAGATGGCGATCGGCGAGATCCAGTACCGCTCGAAGCTCCCGTGGGGACTCGTGCTCGTCCACGTCACGCTCGCCTCGCTGCTCTGGGCCTCCGTCGTCGCGTTCACGGTCATGCTGATGCGCCCGTCTAGGATGGCGCGATGAGCGACACCGGTGAGCTGCGTTTCGCGCGGCGTCCCGAGCTCCGCGACCCGGTCATGATCTGCTCGTTCCGCGGTTGGAACGACGGTGGCCAGGGTGCCTCGCTCGCGACGGGATTCCTGCTCCGCACCTGGGAGGGCGAGAACTTCGCCGACATCGACCCGGAGCTCTTCTTCGACTTCCAGTCGACCCGGCCGCACGTCACGCTCGTCGACGGCGACGTCCGCCGCATCGACTGGCCCGAGAACACCTTCCACGCCGTCTCGCTGCCGCACGCGCCGCACGACGTGATCCTCT
Source organism: uncultured Actinomycetes bacterium (assembly GCA_903930195.1). Classification (GTDB taxonomy): domain Bacteria; phylum Actinomycetota; class Thermoleophilia; order Gaiellales; family Gaiellaceae; genus PALSA-600. The sequence continues at coordinate 3,986 of CAIYXH010000025.1, forward strand.
TCACCGGCACCGAGCCGAACCTGCGCTGGCGCACCTTCTCGGAGCTGATCACGAGCGTCGCGACCGACTTCGGCGTCGAGCTGGTCGTGACCCTCGGCTCGCTCCTCGCCGACGTTCCGCACACCCGGCCGGCACCCGTCACCGCGAGCGCCACGGACCCGGAGCTCGTCGGCGACCTCGACCTGCAGTCGTCGCGCTACGAGGGCCCGACCGGCGTCGTCGGGGTGCTGCACAACGCCTGCCGCGAGGCCGGCATCCCCTCGGTCTCGCTCTGGGCGGCCGTGCCGCACTACGTCTCGCTGACCCCGTCGCCGCGTGCCGCGAAGGCGCTCTGTGACCGGCTCGCGAACCTGCTCGACCTGACGATCGACACCGAGGAGCTGACCGAGGCGAGCGAGTCGTATATGCGCCAGGTGAGCGAGGCGGTCGATGCCGACGAGGAGACGGCCGCCTACGTCGACGAGCTCGAGAACCGCGTCGACGAGGTCGAGGACGAGAGCGACCTGCCGACGGGCGACGCCCTAGCCGCCGAGCTCACCCGCTTCCTGCGCGAGCGCGAGGAAGACGGCGGCGGCGACGCCGCCACCACCGAGCAGTAACTCAGCCGAAGGTGAAGGCGTACGCCTGCACGCCGGGCGTGAAGCGCAGCTGCAGCAGCGCGTCGTCGACCTTCCCTGACATGCGCAGCGTGTAGAGCTTGTAGGCGTTCACCGTCATCGTCGTCGCGGGCGATCCGGGGATCGAGACGGTGACCGAGCCCTTCCCGCCGAGCACGAGATAGACATTCTTCGCGTGGAAGTGGAAGTCGAGCCCGGCGTTCGCCCCGGCGATGATCCGCTGCCCCTGCACCGTCCACGCGCCGGAGTAGGCAAACGCGTTCTGTGAGAGCTTCGCCGGCGCCGTATACGTCACCTGGACGTTGTGGACGAGCTTCGAACCGGCGTACCGCGTGGTGTCGAGCCGGTCGAAGCCGAGGTAGGACTCGGGCGTCGTCAGCTCGGTCGGGGTCTTGTTTGCGACCTCGGTCGTCGGGACGCTCGCACCGATGCCGAGAAGCTGGCGGATCGACGTCTCGGTGTCGGAGTAGGAGCCCTCGCCGAAGTCCGCCTCGCGGATGTGGCCGGTCTTGTCGATCAGGTACTCGGCAGGCCAGTACTCGTTGCCGTAGGCGTTCCAGGTCGCATACGCGTTGTCCTGCATCACCGGATACGGGATCCCGAGCTGCTTCACCGCGCGCTGCACGTTCGAGGTGACGTGCTCGAACGCGAACTCGGGCGTATGGACGCCGATGATCTCGAGCCCGTCCCGGTGGTAGGCGGCGTACCACGCCTTGAGGTGCGGCAGCGTGCGCAGGCAATTGATGCACGAGTACGTCCAAAAGTCGAGGAGGACGACCTTGCCCTTGAGCGACGCGAGCGTCAGCGGCTTCGAATCGATCCAGGAGCCGCCGGCGACGAGGGCCGGGGCCGGCCCGTAGTTCGGAAGCGATCCGGTCGCGGTCGTGCCCACCGGAGCCAGCGGCTTCGCGCCCGTGATCTTGTCGAGCTGCTGCTGCGCCGTCTTGCTCGCCTCGACGTGCTTCTGGAAGGCCGAGGTGTAGCCGGGGAGCATCGTCTGGAAGTGTGAGTCGAGGTTGAAGGCGATCCCGAGCGCGACGAGCGCGATCACCGCGCCGGAGACGATGCGGATCCGCTGCCCCTGGACCCGCAGCCTCCCGCCGAGCTCGCGTCCGCCCAGTGCGATCAGCAGCATCGGGATCGCGGCACCGATCGCGTAGGCGAGCGTGAGCACGATCGCCCGCCAGCCGACGTGGTTGCTCGCAGCGACCGCGGTGACGGCAGCCAGCACCGGTCCGGCGCACGGGACGAAGACGAGGCCGAGCGAGACGCCGAGGATGAAGCCGCCGCCGCCGGCGCGGAAGCGCGTCAGCCGCGCGAACGGCCGCTCGATCAGCTGGCCGAGCCGCGGGACGAGCAGCGTCGCCGCGAGCACGAACAGGAGCGCGATCGCGAGGTTCCGCAGCAGGTCCTGCGGCAATCCGAGCTTCGTCAGGAGCCAGGACGAGAAGAGCGTGAAGACGACGAAGCTCCCGATCAGCCCGGTGATGATCCGGAACGGCTTGCGTCCGGAGGCCCCGCCGGCAAGCAGGACGGGCAGCACGGGCAGCACGCACGGCGAGACGGACGTGATCACGCCGGCGAGCAGACCGATGCCGAGCAGGACGACCACTACGTCGAAGGTAGCGCGGCTACTCCCGCGTTCGCTGAGGGTTGCGCACGGTCCGGGAAGGACAGGTCCTCAGACCTGTGCCGGTCTCGCGGTCACGCCGGGCATCGAACCCGGGACAGGACTGAAGTCCTGTCCCTACGACAACCTACGAGGTGGCGGCCGGCTCGGCCGGGGCGTCGTCGGCGGCTGCCGCGTGCGACCCGTTGCCATTCCCGTTTGCGCCGTTGCCGTTCGCTGCAGCGGGCTTGCGCCGGCGCCGCCGGCGCTTCGGCGCCGCGCTCGTAGCCGTGCCGTTGCCGTTCGCGTCGGCCGGTGCGCCGTCCTCGGGAGCCTCGGCCGACGCGGCGCCGTCCGTCTCGACGGCGGTTGCGTCGGTCGCTCCGCCTTCGCCCTTCTTCTTGCGGCGCCGGCGGCGCCGCGAGCGGGACGGGCCCGTCTTCGGTGCGGGTAGGTCGTCGGCGAGCGCGGCCGCGATCTCCTGGATCGTGCCGAGCAGCTCACGGGCCTCTTCGAGCAGGTTCGTCGCGCGAGGGGTGTAGCCCTCGGCGGTCGCGAGCAGCGCGACGGCGACGTCGCGCGGCATCTCGACGGACGCCTTCACGAGCTTCGCCGCGTTCTCCTCGTGCCGGTGGCCCCGCGAGTTCGCGAGGGCGCCGAGCAGGCG